>JAUXSJ010000290.1 GCA_030679615.1 Parachlamydiaceae bacterium
AAAGCTCTCGCGAATCGATAAATCACAAATGGGTCAATATTTTCTAATATTAACCCATTTGTGATTTTCGATTCCCGAGGCTTTAACGCCGTCCAAAGTTCAAAAAAAACAAAATTCAGGTTTTTAGGATTCATGCGATGGATTTGAATTTGAATTTCTTTAGCCGCACCAAATTTTAATTCATGATAATGATTAAGAACAAATTCATAAATCTCAGGATCAGACGGTTCTCCACCAAAAATATGCCTTGCAATTGAATATCCTTCCTTATCGGTGCGCTCAAAAGTGCCTACCCAGAAGCGCTTTTCAAAATAAATTGTTGCTTTAACGATTGCCATTTTAAATCCTTTCTTTAGAACATATAAAATAACATAATTTTCAAAACTTTAAAAAATCAAAAAATTTCTTGACTTTTGATAGTGATGACTTATTGTAGAAATACTAATAACTTGTTCTTAAGATAAAGGAAACTTTCAACGATGCAGATGGCAAAAAAACCTGTACGAATGATGCTAGTAATTACAGGATTCATTTTGTTGTTTTTTCTTTTACTTCAACCATGGAGCTTGGTTGAATTTAAGAAATACATTGCTGTGCTCTATCCATCTGGTCCTATAGCTCATGAAGAAAGAAATCTTTTGTTAATTATTCAAGCTTTAATGTTAATTGTCATCGTTCCTGTTTTCATTATGATTTTTGTGTTTTCTTGGATCTATCGTGCTGACAATAAAAAAGCCAGTTATGATCCAGATCTAGTCGATCATCGAATAGCTGAATATATTTGGTGGGGGCTTCCATTGGTGATGACTCTTATTATTGGAGGAATCAGTTGGGTTAAAACATATGAATTAGATCCATTTAAATCCATTCCTTCTAAAAAAAAAGAAGTCACTATTCAAGTCGTCGCTCTTCAATGGAAATGGTTATTTATCTACCCAGAAGAAAATATTGCCTCGATTAATTTTCTTCAAATTCCTATAGATACACCCATTCATTTTGTTATTACTGCTGATGCGCCGATGAATTCTTTTTGGATTCCTCATTTGGGTGGACAAATTTATGCAATGCCTAAAATGAAAACGGAATTGAATTTACTAGCAAATGAATTAGGGGATTTTAGAGGCTCTTCAGCTAATATTAGCGGAGAAGGTTTCTCAGGTATGCACTTTATCACACGTGTATCAAGTGAAGATGACTATATCGCATGGTTGAGTGATGCAAAGCAATCATCAAAATCTTTGGATTTTAAGGCTTATAATCAGATCGCATTACCGAGTAAAAATAATCCTGTAGAATTTTTCCAATTAACTGATCAAAAATTATTTGATCAAGTCTTAATGAAGTACATGAAACCTCAAGAAAAAAGAGAGAATGATGTTCGGTAGATTGACGCTAGATGCATTTAAACATGAAGCAAGTCAAAATTTAGCTGTCGTTTCGATGATTCTTGGGGGAATTGCCCTTGTGGCCCTCTTGTTTTATCTTAAACGTTGGAAATGGCTTTGGCAAGAATGGATAACCACTGTTGATCCCAAAAGAATTGGAATCATGTACACTGCTGTTGTGATCATGATGTTTACTAAAGGATTTGCAGATGCAGCTATGATGCGTCTTCAACAAGCTCTATCAGTAGGGGATTCACAAGGTTTTCTTTCCTCTGGTCATTTTCAAGAAATTTTTTCTGCTCATGGGACCACAATGATTTTCTTTGTGGCAATGGGAGCTATGTTTGGATTGATGAATTTAATCATTCCACTTCAAATTGGTGCAAGAGATGTGGCGTATCCCTTTTTAAATGCGCTAGGTTTTTGGTTGTTCGCTTCAGGTGCTATGTTAACAATGCTATCACTTGTCGTTGGAAAATTTTCAGCAGCGGGTTGGTTAGCATATCCTCCTTTATCAGGTTTGGAGTTTAGCCCAAATGAAGGTGTCGATTATTGGATTTGGTCTGTTCAAATTGCGGGTATAGGCAGTACTTTGGCTGGAATCAATTTTTTGGTAACAATTTTAAAAATGCGTTGTCCTGGAATGACCTTTTTTAAAATGCCTATTTTTGTGTGGGCTTGTTTATGTTCAGTTGTTTTAATTATCTTTGCATTTCCAATCCTTACAGCGACATTAGCTTTACTGACATTAGATCGATATCTCGAAATGAAATTTTTCACAATGTCTGGTGGCGGAAATCCGATGATGTATGTGAATTTAATTTGGGCGTGGGGTCATCCTGAAGTTTATATCTTAATTTTACCAATATTTGGAGTGTTTTCAGAGGTTGTTCCTACTTTTTGTGAAAAAAGATTATTTGGCTATATTTCGATGGTGATTGCATTAATTTTGATTACAGTTCTTTCATTTGTTGTTTGGCTTCACCATTTTTTTACTATGGGTGCAAGTCCAGGTGTAAATGCTTTTTTTGCAATTATGACAATGTTAATTGCTATTCCAACCGGAGTGAAGATTTTTAATTGGTTATTTACTCAATTTAGGGGTAGGGTACATTTTACTTCACCAATGCTTTGGTTTTTTGCTTTTTTGCTCAATTTTAGTATTGCTGGAATGACTGGAATTCTTTTATCGGCACCTCCTGTTGATTACCAAACTCATAATAGTTTATTTCTCATTGCTCATTTTCATGGAATGGTGATAGGGGGATTTCTTTTTGGATTCTTTGCAGCCTTTACTTATTGGTTTCCAAAATTTACTGGATTTTTTTTAGACGAAAAATTGAATTTTTATGCCTTTTGGTGTTGGTTAGTAGGGTTTCTATTAGCGTTCATGCCTTTATACATGCTTGGGTTCATGGGCGCAACGCGAAGATTAGATCATTATGAAGCATCAACAGGTTGGCACCCTTTATTTATTTTAGTTGCGATTGGTGCTGCGATCATATTAATAGGAGCTAGCATTCAATTTTTTGGATTATTTTGGAGCATTATTCATCGTAAAAAAAATTGGGATCATTCCGGTGGAGATCCATGGAATGCTCGTACATTGGAATGGTCCACAACTTCACCGCCACCCTTTTATAATTTTGCCATTATTCCCGTCGTCAATCAGATTGATCCTTTGTGGGCAATTAAAAGAGGGACAGCGCCAGAGCAACCTAAAAAATATGAAGGAATTCATATGCCTGTCAATACGCCTATGGGATTTTATATTGGTGCCATTAGTCTTGTATTTGGATTTGCAATTACTTGGCATATTTATTGGTTAGCGATTTTATCTTTTATTGGGATGTTAGGATGCATTATTGCAAGATTATCTGTAGAAGATGAACATGAACTCATTCCAGCTGAAAAACTGAAGAAAATGGAACAAGCGAACTTGAGGAGTATTGAATCCTAATGAGCGACTTTTTAACTTTACATCATTCTGATTATGTTGAAGAACATCCAGATGTTCGAACACCAGATCCGCATCAAGATCTTTTTTCAAAAAATGTCTTGGGATTCTGGGTTTATTTAATGACCGATTGCGTTCTTTTTGGGGCGTTATTCACGACATATGCAGTCCTTCATGGAAATACATTTGGTGGCCCTTCAGGTAAAGATATCTTTAGTTTGAAAATCACATTTAT
>JAUXSJ010000291.1 GCA_030679615.1 Parachlamydiaceae bacterium
AAATTACTTATCAATTTGTTGTAGTTTTCACCACAGAGACACAGACTAGATTTTAGGTTTTTTTTTATTCAATTGCCATGTTTTCATAATACTTTCTAGAGTCGATATGACGACTCTCGTTACAGCCCATAGAGACTGAGAAAAAAAGCCGCGAATGCGGCGAAAACATTTAGCCACAGGCGTCAGCCCAATGGTATTAAGTTAAAAAAATATTATTTTAATCGACGCGTAAACATGAAATGCCGTCCTTTCAGGACTCGATGATTATTTTACGTTTACCCAGGCCTCCGCTTCGCTTCGACCTGGGCTATGAAATGCCGGCCCGATGGGCCTAAAGGATTTTATCTTAGAGTGTGATATTTTAAAGTATTTAACCTTACATAATTATATCAATTTACTTTAAGCAAGAATCCTTCAGGCCCAACGGGCCGGCATTTCATAGCCCAGGTCGGAGCAAAGCGGAGGCCTGGGTAAACGTAAAATAATCATCGAGTCCTGAAAGGACGGCATTTTATTATGCTTACGCCTCAATAATAATAAAATTTTTTTTAACTTAATACCATTGGGCTGACGCGTGTGACTAAATGCTTTCGCCGCATTCGCGGCTTTTTTTTCAGTCTCAATGGGCTGTAACGGGATTCATCCTGCGGACTCAAGAAGGTTATGAAGTCATGGCGATTGAACAAGAAATCCTAAAGCCGATTCTGTTCTCTGTGTTGTAAAAAAATTTACAATAAATTGATAAGAATGAATATTTACTTTTAACTTTACGACGGTTATCTATTGCAAAATAGCCATCAATTTTCTATGATCACAGTCCACTTTCGCAAAAGCCGGGGCTGTTCATGCATAAAAAATTTTTTCTAGTTAATTCTTTTGTTTTCTTTTTATTAATATTTTTCTCTCTAAATGGTGAAATTCTTCAGTATGAAAATCATCTCATCGATCAAGTCAAGATTGTTGTTCACGCTAATAATGAAGAAACAATCGATCGAGGAGCCATATCTACTCGTTTAAACACACAGTCAGGCGGTTTTTTCTCGCAAAATATTTTTGATGAAGATTTAAAAATTCTATCTCAGGATTATAGTCGTATCGAACCATCAGTTGATTTACAAGATGACAAAATTTCCATTTTAATTGATGTATGGCCAAAACCGACAATTGCATCGATTCGTTGGGAGGGTAACTGTGAAATAGAAACTCGCTATTTACAAAAAGAATTAGATATCAATTGTTTCACAGTATTTGAAAAACAAGCTTTCAATACAGCATTTCAGAAATTAAAGTTGTATTATATTAATCACGGCTATTTTGAATCAGAGTTAAGCTATCGAGTAGAAATGAATTGTGAAGCAAATGAAGTGACCATCTACATTCAAGTTCTAGAAGGTCGATGTGGAAAAATTCAAGAAATTCGATTTGTTAATTTCACTTCTGACGAAAAAAGAGATATTCTCAATGAAATGATTACCAAAAAATTTAATGTATTTATGAGCTGGTACAATCAAGAAGGAATATTAAATCAAGATGCCTTAGATCAAGATAAATTAACCATGATCAATGAATTACAAAATCGTGGTTATTTAGATGCTGATGTAACTATTGATATTGAACCGGCTAAGAAAGTCAATCGAGTGGTTGTAACCATTACAGCAAATAAAGGTGAATTTTATCGTTTTGGAAAGCTTTCGTTTGAAGGGAATACAATTGTTTGTAACGAAGAAATCGATCGAATTTTTACAATTAGATCAGGATACCCTTATTCACTTCAGGATCTATCTGAAACCATTGAGCTAATTACTGATGCTTATGGAAAACTTGGGTACATTGATGCGAATGTGGATTATGATGCTGAATTAGTAGAAGACTGCAATCTTTACAACATCAATTTTACGATTACTGAAGGCCAGCAATTCCATGTTGGATTGATTCGTGTATTTGGGAATTTAGTAACAAAATCATCTGTGATTTTGCACGAAACCTTAATGATTCCTGGAGAAATTTTTAATATCATTAAATTAAAAGCAACGGAAGAACGGTTAAAAAATATTGGATATTTTAAGAACGTCAATGCCTATATTGCGAAAGGAACAGAATCCTCTTTAGGAAGTAATTATAGAGATATTTATATTGAAGTAGAAGAAACTGGAACAGGACAATTTAGTGCCTTTTTAGGTTATAGTAGTGTGGAAGAAATTTTTGCTGGAATCAACGTCACTGAAAATAACTTTAATCATGAAGGATTTTTCTATTTTAATAGAGACGGTATCCGAGCGTTTCGAGGAGGCGGTGAGTTTGCACAGCTTTCATTGCAAATTGGACAAAAAAGTCGTGAGTATTCATTTTCATGGACGAAACCTTATTTCATGGATACAAAGTGGTCGATTGGTTGCGATTTGTCAAAAACTTGTACACGATATGTTTCTAACGAATATGATTTGGAAACTGTCACATTAGCTTTACGTGCTTCTTATAACATTAATCAATTTGTACGATTTGGAGTACATTATCGATTAAAAAATGGAGATGTTTATTTACATAGCCATAACAAAGGTTTAGAAAAAGATGCACGTGTTAATGGACTAATTTCCGCGATTGGACCGTCCTTGACATATGATTCGACGAATCATCCGGTTAAGCCTACAGGAGGACTATATTCTCGCTTATTCTTAGAATATGCCGGCCTTGGTGGAAGTCACCATTTTTTAAATATGGGTTATGAGAATGCCTATTATTTACCCGTTGGAAGTCGTTGCTATCTAAAATATCGAGCTGATTTTCGATTTATTCAACCTTTAGGAAAAACGCGCTTCCATACAATTCCCATAGATGAGAGAATTTTTCTAGGTGGAAATTATATGATACGTGGATTTCGTCCCTATCATTTAGGTCCTCATTATAAATCAAAGAAAAGAGGCATTATTCCGGAAGGTGGAATCTCGCTACAGTATTATTCTGTAGAGGCAACAAGAAAAATTATGGAAGATTTTGAAATCTATGCATTTTTGGATGCAGGGCATCTTTCAAAAAATACTTGGGAGTTTGGTCGCATGGATGTAGCGATAGGATATGGGGCAAGGATTAAAGTTATTCCTAGTATCCCAGCTGTCACGTTAGGGATGGGATATCCTTTAAATGCACGGCGACGAGGCGATGTAAAAAGATTCTTCTTTTCCTTTGGTGGAAATTTTTAACATTGGAGATATCATGAAAAACAGACGCTATTTGTTAATTGGGTTAGGTTGCTTATTATCATCTTTTATTTCTCAACAAGGATTTTCTCAACAATCTTCTAGTTTAGAAACTCAACAATTTTCTCAGACTTCAGCGGTTCCTTCAGCTTCAGCGGCATTTCGTGTAGGTGTTGTAAATGCAAAAAAATGCTTGGAAGAATCTAAGATGGGAAAACAAGAGCAAGCAAATTTTGAAAAAATGAAAAGTCAAATGGAATCTGTCTTGCTCGACAAAGAAAAAACTCTTGAAGATATTGAAAGCAAATTGAATGATGATGACTTCATGGATGGGATTTCTGATGAAGCAGCTAGCGAATTGAGAAGAAAAAAGAGAAATTTACGTAATGAAGGCATGCAACTTCAAAATCAATACATGCAAACCCTTCAGCAAGCGAATGTTAAAGTTATTGAAAAATTACAAAATTTAGTTTCCAAAGCTTCAGAAGTTGTTGCTAAGAAACAACATTTGGATGGGATTTTCACAGATGAAGCTTTAACATACTATAATAAAGAAAGATTTGATGTTTCAAATGCAGTGATTGATGAAATGAATGCCATTTTTGAAGCAGAATTTAAAGATGCTCCAAAAGGTCGTTTATAATTTTGAAAACAGGCACTAAAAAACCAGTGAACTATGAACAAGAAAAAACAAGTCACATTAAATGAATTAGCTTTACTAACTCATAGCCAACTGGTTGGCGCTGGCCATTATCTTATTTCAGGTGTTGCTGATTTAGATATGGCCGGTCCAAATGATGCTTCATTTTTTTCAAATCCTCGTTATTCACAGTCGTTACTTCATACAAAAGCTGGAGTGATTTTTGTTTCAAAAGATGTTGAGAAACAAGAGGGGAAAAATTATCTCGTATCTGACCAGCCTTCGCATGCTTTTCAACAATTAATTGATTTCTTATATCCTTCTAGACATCCTTCTGGGTTTAAAGGAATCCATTCCACAGCTGTCATTCATGAAACGGTCCAATTAGATGAAGGTGTTTCTGTTGGCCCTCATGCTGTTTTAGATGAAGGTGTTATTATCGGTAAGGATACATTCATTGGTGCAGGGGTATATATTGGATATGACTCAACTGTAGGTGATAATTGTTTGATTCATCCGGGTGTTATTATTAGAGAGCAATGTGTCATTGGAAATCGTGTCATTGTTCAACCTGGAGCTGTGATTGGTTCTTGTGGATTTGGTTATATTACAGATCAAAAGGGAAATCATATTAAGTTGAATCAGGTTGGGAATGTAGAAATTCATGATGATGTTGAAATAGGTGCTAATACGACAATTGACCGGTCTCGATTTAAGAGTACAGTTGTTGGATTAGGGACAAAAATCGATAATCTTGTTCAATTAGGACATGGAGTTCAATTAGGCGAAAAAAATATTATCGTTGCACAGAGTGGTTTGGCGGGTTCAACAACAACGGGAAAATATTTTGTTTGTGGTGGTCAAAGTGCAGTTGCAGGACATCTTAACATTGGTGATTTTGTGACAGTTGCTGGAAAAAGTGGTGTGACAAAATCATTAAAAGCTGGAAAGTATGGCGGTATTCCTGCGATTCCATTAAATGAATATAATCGTACTCAGGTCTTTCTAAGAAATATTGAAAGTTATGTAAAAGAGCTAAAAGAATTAAAGAAAAAGTTCGAAAGCTTTATTAAAGACGATAGTAAATCGTATTAATTTTCTTCTTTTTAAATCATTTTATTTTATCTAAATTACATATTTCCTCAGTCATCGCTATCGTGATTCATATCATTAAGAATAAATGAACTATAAGCAATTGATGTATGGTGTTATAGTCGATTAAATCAAAAATTTTGACCAACGTGAAATCTCACGCGATTGAATAAATTTTTTCATGTGCAATATTAAATCAATATTTCACATGAAAAAAATTTTTCAATCTCGAGGCTTTGACGCGGTCAAAAAATATCAAATGTAATTTAATCGACTATATAAGAAATTTATATAGTTTATATAGTTTTTATTATATTAATTATCCTTTTTTAAATTTAATTCTTGGTACATATCATTATGACAATCAATCTTTCTAGCCTAACGCAATATCATGACCATTCAAACCAACAAAACCACTCATAAGATCTTGATCAAGTTATTTCCTCTAGCGTTTTCTTAATAAATTCCTTCATAAAACATAAAAATATAACCGAAGATTTCATCTTCTCTGAGTTAAATAAAAATTTTGAATTAATTAATGGATTTTTTAATAAAGCCATAGAGCAAGACACAATAAACAATTTCGATAAAGAAATTCAAAAAATGCGTCAACTCATTGCTTTACTATTAAATGATATGACTCATGAATGCTCTCTTGAAACACTTATAAACAGTGAATTAAGGTATCCAGTTTATTTATTTCAATGGCAATTGTTAATTTTTGATAATTATCAATATGTTAAAATGTCTCCTTTAAAACTTTTCAATTACACGCATCTAACCATTCGTGAAAACGCTTTAAATCTTTCTTGGAAATCATTTCGTGAACTTCTCATTCCTCTAATCATCAATTTTTCTAATAGTAAAAATTTAAAAATTGTAATTCCAGATTATTTAAATAAACCTTCACTTCATTTTCTATGCTCACATTTACATGAAAAAACTAATATTTATTCTGTAGAAGAAATGCTAGTCTTTTTAGATAGAGATGATGCATCCCCAAAAGAGCTTATCACTGAAATTTCATGTCTATTTAAAACAAATCGGAAAAATCAAAAGACAGAATCTAAGATCACTCAAGCTAAGCTTCGCATGGCATTTAATTATGGTAGAAAGGCTTCTTTTCCTGATAGCATTGATTTTAATGAAGTAAAAAAAATTTGGGATTTAGCATACTCCATGTTCAGTTCGTTTAAAAACGAATATAACTATGAATTTAGAAATTATAAAAAAACATTAATTTCATTAGATCAATTCTATTTTGCACTTAAACTTTTTGATAACTTTTATCAAGGAGATCCAACATCTTTAATTGAGTATCAAAATGCAATTAAACATTTAGAAATTAATAAACAAAAAATAAAAACCATTGATTTTTGTTTAGATTTAAATTCCGAGGATCTTAAAAATAAAATAAAAGAATTCTTATCTGTTTATAAAAATTCTGATCAAAGATTTAAGTTAGAACGATATGAGGCCATTTTTCCACGTCAGCTTCTTAAATATCTAATAAATTCAGGTTTAACATCTTATCTTGCGTCTTATATTCATACTTTAGATACAGATGAATATTATAACGCTTTATTGGTAACATCGGATATTTTTTTTAGAATCTTATTTTACTCACTAAATCTCTCAAAAAATTTCCCAAAACATTGTTTTACACAAATTGTAAAAAACCACAACGAGGGGGGGAATAATCATTATCATTTTAATTTAACTAATAAGGTTATTGCAAATGCCTCAAATTTTTGGTGTGGAATAAAACTAAAACAAATGAATATTGACGAAGCCTATGACCTTTTGTTTCTTTTTTCTCGTGCTCAAATTGAATGTCAACAATTAGAAGCTGATATAAGAAATGTTTCATTAAATACACAGCAAGAAAAACAGCTATGGAAACGGAATTTTGTCAAATGGAATGTGGCCTTTAATTCTAACTAGACATGCCAACTTAAGTTATTGCAACACAGGGGCACCGGAAAGAGGTTTAGAGTTCTCATTAGCAAACTTATTTTATCTATATCGCAAAGACCTCTGAACATTCTTTCGAATGAGAAGGCCCTGCCCATCCTATTACCCATAAGTAAAATGCAACGTTAATGTTGAATAATTAGATTGTCTGCAATGCACAAAGTTACTGGATAGTTTATAAAATAATTATTCAGACTATTAAATAACAAGATAGGCAGGCATAGGCATCAGGCTAACTTGTTATTTTTTAATTTTACAATGCAACCAATTGCAGTCAAACTATTAAACATTAGTTACTTTTTACTTATGGATAATAAGATGGGCCCTGCCTTCGCTTTTTTTTAGAGGCAATATCGAAATGTTGTGGTGCCGTTTTCGACCCGATCAATTCAATTTATAGAAGCGCATATAATCACGAAATGATTTAAATATTTGAATTGGTTCAAAAAAAACAATTGAAAGCTCTAAAAGTATCCGAACCATGAAAAAGCGAAGGCAGGGCCCTTACAGATGGACACATCTTTTTGTTAACAACTACTTTAATTTTTTTTTATAGTCCGATAGACCGTTACTCCTTGAAAACAATTTAACGCAGAGACGGAGAGACAGAGAGACGCAG
>JAUXSJ010000293.1 GCA_030679615.1 Parachlamydiaceae bacterium
GTAAAATAATTATCGAGTCCTGAAAGGACGGCATTTTATGTTCGCACTTCAACTAATAATAATTTTTTTTAACTTACTAATGAAATTTAATTAAAGATTGACAAAAAAATTAAACTTGTTATTAAATTGTTAATGAAACGATATTAATTCTATAAGGAGGGGAAATGTCTTCAACCATATCTAAAATGACCTTATTACCTAATCAGCCGTGTTGTGCTAACATGCTCATTTCATTTATTTCATTTTCTCAAGTTTCTTATTCTTTTCATTCTCATTATTATTGGCATCATAGCCATATCTAGTCCTTTCTTTCGTAATTACACTTTTATTTTCAGTCTTTAAGACTAAAAAAATATTTTAGAAACAAGTTAATTATTATTTTATTAATTTATTTTAATGAATTTTTTCTTGTTTTCAAAAATTTAATTTATGAGCGGTTTCGCTTATAAATAATAATATTTTTTTTAATTTATTCATTCCATAAGGAATTTTATGGCTACTTTACTATTTAATTCAATCCTTCCAAGAGAAGAAACCAAAGAAAGAATTGAGATTTTTAATAAAACAACATTGAAAACTAACAATAATTCAATTCGCACACAGAACACAAAATTTGGGCAACTGATCCTCATGATTGCTCAAGAAACAGCTGAAGCGATTCTTGAAAATCAGTACCGAAAATTTGATGCATTGATAAAAAACTTTGGGTGTCAAATCACAGCTCTTGAAGTTCAACAACTTTTGAAAAAACCAGACATTCGGCAAGAAGCTGAAAGTGTGAGTGAAATAACCTCTAGGATTTTAAAAACTGTCAATCCCTCAGCACCTTTAAAATTCACAAAAAAGATGAATTTGATTGAATACATCAACTCATCAGGATTAAATTTTACTGTTTCATTTGAATTTTTACGCTTAGTTCGTTTTAGACTACTATGCATAGTCAATGATAACAAATTAAACGACAAAGGAGACGAGGTCCCTTTTACAAATATGGATCTTTTCTCTAAAAAAATTAAAAAATTGAATTTCCCTGTTGAAGATTTCATAGCTGGGTTACAAGCAGAAGAATCATTTAACGCTTCTCAATTTATTAAAAATCAAGTGCGTGAGTTAACCATTGCTGATACTAGCCGTGCACCACTTTTACAACGATTACTTGATGCATCATTCATTCGAGTAAATCAACCGCATAAGAGATATTCATCGATTATGTCTACCCCCCTGTTATACAATACTGAAACAGTTTTTAGAAGAACAATGGGTCTTGTATTAATTAAAAATAAATTAACATTACTTGGAAAACCCATTGAAAATGCATTGAGTTTAAAAGTATTTTTTGAATTTCCAGCTCAAAAATTGGTAACTTCCGAAGAACTAGCTAAATATTCTAACGAAGAACCTATTTTAGTTGTGGAAGGATATGTAAAAACTTCTGATCTCGTTATAAAAATTAATGAGATTGGATTCATGACTATTATAAATACAAATTCGGCCATTGTTCCACAGTATGCCTCTAAGACAAATCAAAGTCCTTTTGGAGATGAAGAAGCAGATCAAGATGTGGCAAAATACCAATCAATGAATTCAATTATCAATGATATCATAAAAATTGACCACATTTATTGTGCGAGCTTAGGTGAAGAAAAATGAATTCTCAGAATCAACCTAAAGCATTATATTTACTAAATTTTGTATCGATGTGGGAATGCTTTAGTTATTATGGCATGAGAGTCCTTCTTGTCCTATTCATGACACAAAAATTACTTTTCAATGACAATCAAGCATTTATGCTTTATGCACTCTATACCACGTTAATTGAATTTGGTGGGATTGCGGGAGGAGTCATAGCTGATAAATATTTAGGAAAAAAATGGTCCATCTACTTGGGTGGATGGACCATTGCCCTTGGACATATTTGCATGGCAATTCCCGAATCTGAAATGGCATTTTTTTTAGGACTTGGATTAATCATTTCAGGAACATGTCTATTTCGTACTAATGTTGCCGCTTTTATCAGTGACTTTTATGAAAAAAATGATTCTCGACTAGATTCAGCTTATACCATCTATTATACGGGTATAAATCTAGGTGGATTTATTGCCGCGATTCTTTGCGGAATCGTTGGTGAAGTATATGGCTGGCACATGGGATTTGGTTTAGCGTCTTTAGGCATGCTAGCAGGAAATGTGACTCTAATTGTGGGTCGTAAATGGATTCAATCACAGCAAATAGTCAATGAAAACCTAGAAATAATCCCTTCAATAAAAATGGTTTTTTTGGGAGTAGCTGGGTTATGTGCCCTTGCACCTATTTGTGCAATTGCTTTAATGCATGCTAAAACAGCGTTTTATTGGTTTCCTGCACTAGCAATTGCTTGCATTTTTTATGTTTATCAGCAAACGAAGGGATGCACGCAGCAGGAAAAGATGGGTTTTAAAAAACTTTCCATTTATATTATTTTCCTAGCTCTCTTTTATGCTTATGAAGAACAAATGGGGTCGACATTAATTTTGTTTGCAGAACGACATTTAAACCGTGAAACGATTTTTGGAATTTTTCCTGCAGCATCTTTAGTCACTTTTAATCCATTAACGATTCTAATTGCAGGTCCTTTAGTTGCTCGTCTATTTCAAAAATATCCTCTCTCTGATTTTACAAAAATTCAATGGGGATTTTTTTTACTCGGATCGGCTTTTTTAGTGCTGTTTTTGTGTTGCTTAGTTATCAATTCATCAGAATTAATTCCTCTAGAATTTGGCAGCTTAAGCATTGTTTTAATTTCACTTGGAGAAATTTTGATTGGGCCTACGGTTTTTGCTGCTGCCTCAAAATATGCCCCTGAAAAATTGCATGGACTTGCCATGGGATTAGTCACATTGGGATTTTCTTTAGCAAACTTATTAAGTGGAGTTCTCAGTCAAATGATGGCAATTCCTGAAAATAGCAACTCAATTGAAATTTACATCAATGGATTTGGGAAATTAAGTCTAGGGGCTATTGTAATTGGGCTTTTCCTTTCATATTTACAAAAAGAAAAAAAGATGGTGAATATATGAACATTTCATTTGTTAGTATCCTTCCAAATACAGATTTTATTTGGGCTTTATTTTATGAACAAGATGTTATTCCCACTTTTTTTCCTACGACTATTCAGGAATTTTTAAAAAAGCATGATTCTGATCAAATCAGGGAAATGTTTTCAGAAAAAAATCAATTTATCCTTGTACCCCTTAATGAAAACTCAAAAAAAAGAAGAGAAGAAGTTGGCGCGAATTTTTTTAAAAAAATTTCCATGCAAAATGAATCTACTCTACTTCTAGATTGTCGTGAATTTGGTGAAAGTGGTCTCGATTTTTTAGTAGGATTTTTACTTTTTAGTTGGTCTTTTGATAAGTATAAAACAAATGAAAAGAATTTAAATAAAAATTCTATCAAAGAAATCATTGTTCTTTGCAACGAACCTGAAAAAATGAAAACTCATTTTTCACTCATTAATCCTGCAATTCAAGGAGTCTTTCTTGCCAGATCATTAACATCAGAACCACCAAATGTTTTTTTTCCCGAAGCTTATGCCAACCATTTGAAAAGTTTGGAAGATGACGGGATTCAAGTTGAAATCATTAATGAAGTAGAATTAAAAAAAATTGGAATGTCAGCCTTATTAGCAGCAGGACAGGGTAGTATTCATTCTTCTGCGGTCGCAATTTTAACTTGGAATGGACTAAATGACTCAAATGAAAAGCCCATTGTGATCATTGGAAAAGGTGTTTGTTTTGATTCTGGTGGCCTTTGCTTAAAATCCACTCTTCATCAAAAAGATATGAAATGGGATAAAGCAGGTGGAGGGGTAGTTGCTGGGTTTCTCAAAGCAATAGCATTAGCTAAAATGCCTTGTCATGTAATTGGAATCATAGGGCTTGTCGAAAACATGCCTGACGGAGGAGCCGCTAAACCTGGAGACGTGATTAAAACGATGTCAGGAAAAACCATTGAAATTGTTGATACAGATGCTGAAGGTCGATTAGTCTTAGCAGATTGCTTATGGTATGCTCAAAAAAGATTTCATCCTAAACTCATGATTGATTTAGGTACTTTAACAATTGAAACATTT
>JAUXSJ010000295.1 GCA_030679615.1 Parachlamydiaceae bacterium
AGCTGAATCGGTATTTAATTTCCTTAGTGAACAAAACAAGGAAGTGTTTTTTAATCCTGACAAAGAAGTATATCAGCGTTACATTTCGGGTAAAAAGGAAGGTATTATTGTTGTTCCGCTTATATCACAATCTCCAACACAGGTTGTGAATGATGTTCATACAACCACCATTGAAAAAATCCTTGTTGACATCTTTTCAGATAACGTAGTGTTTGCCCCATTCCAGGGGAATGAAATGCGGAATATATTTGTAACTGCTATGCAGAAGTACACCGTGAACATAAGTACACTTAAACGATATGCCTTCAGGCGAGGGAAGCAGGAAGAACTTGAACGATACATTGCTAAATTAGATTTACGTCAATAATTTAAAATATTGACAATATTTTGTTTATGATACATAAGGAAAGCCACACAATTGAATGGATCTCGCAGGTTGCGAAAGCTAACCGGAATGCGGATAAGATTTTAATAGAGAAGGTTGTAAAAGCACTGTCTTTGCTTGAACAGCTAAAACTACATGAGCTGGATTTTATCTTTAAAGGAGGCACAGCTCTGATGCTCCTTCTACCAAATCCCAAGCGCTTGTCTATTGACATTGATATTATTTTACCTCAGAAGCCGAAAGATATTGAAGCCATTTTTGCAAGCATTGTAGAGAACTCTGAGTTTACAGGTTTTGAAGCCAATCCAAGAAAAACAAAGTCAAAAATTGAGAAGGAACATTATAAATTCTTTTATAAACCGGTTACCAATGCAAGGGAGAAAGAAGAATATATTTTACTCGACATCCTGTATGAATCTAATCCGTATGGAACTTCCCTGAAGGATAATAGTGTCACTTCATCTTTCCTGAAAGTTACAGGAAAACATACCAAAGTTTCCATGCCAACGTATGAAGCGATCCTGGGCGACAAGCTCACCGCATTTGCACCTAATACCACCGGAGTTCAATACGGCAGGGAAAAGGAAATAGAGATCATTAAGCAACTTTATGATATAGGCCACCTGTTTGATGTAATTGAAGACCTGCCTGCCGTAAAGGAAGTTTTTGATCGCATAGCGAAAAGGGAACTCCAGTACAGGGAGATGAAATTTGTTGCCAAAGATGTGCTGGACGATATTTACGAGACAGCTTTATGTATTTCCACCAGGGGAATGGATGGCAAAGGAAATTTTGAAGAACTGCAAACCGGTGTGCAGAACATTGTCAATTACATTTTCTCCGAATCGTTTTTTATTGATAAGGCCATTACACACGCCTCCAAAGCAGCCTACCTGAGCGCACTGATAAGCACCAATGCAAAAAATATAGTCCGTTATGATGATGTGTCGGATATTGCCGGGTTATTGATTGACCAGCCTTTTAGTACCAAGCTCAATAAATTAAGAAAAAGTAATGCGGAAGCATTTTTTTATTGGTATCAGACAGCGCAAATAATGAAGTAAAAAATACAAGACGGTCGCAAACATTAAAAGTAAAAACATGAAAAAGGAAGACAAATTTATTTTCTCTACTAATTCAAGGATCATTAAGGATCTGTTGACACAGTACAGGAACACTTTTTACGCATTTTGCGAACTCGTAAATAATGCTATCCAAGCTAAGGCCACTAAAATTGATATTACTATTGATTATGCTAAGTCGGAAGTAACGAAAGCACCCATAAAAAAAATTATAATTGTGGACAATGGTCATGGAGTTTCTATTTCAGATTTTGATAAAAAGATATTAGAGATTGGCACTGATGTTAAAAAGGGCGGAGAAGGTGTCGGTCGTTTCGCGGCATTGCAATTAGGAAGTCAAATTGAAATAGAGACTGTGGCCTACGATGAAAAAGAAAAAAAGCACACAAAAATTACATTGCCAATAAATTCTTCCTTGTTTAAAAATCAGAAATTAATTGATCTTAATTTTTCGGGAAAAAAAGAAATCCTTAGTACCAAACCTAACTCCTATTATCAAGTTCAAATTAAATCTTTGCACCATAATCAAAACGAAAAAACTGATCGAAAGAATCTTATCGCAAAAGAATTAATGAGTGATAATATTCGACTTTCATTATTTGAGAGATACCCTTACGAAATATTTAACGAAACAATTCAGTTTTCAGTTAATAAGAAAAAGCTCAAAAAGTCTGAGTTCATATATGATCAACCCATTATCAAAAAGGAAATTTTTACTGATATGAAGGGCGATCAACACAAGATGAATTTTTACTTCTATAAGGTTAAGCTGAACGACAATAAGGCTAAGGTCTTCTTCCAAATGGAAAATCATGGTCTTAAATCGGTTGCCACTTCATTTCTTTATTCTTCTGAATGGCTATCAAAAGACATGGGTAGCTGGTTTATTTATGTCGAATCACCGTTCTTTACCCAAGATGTATTCAGGGATATTGATATGGATGAATTAGGAGATGAAGGTATAGGAAAACTGAAATCTTTTACAAAAGATGTAGTTACTCAGTTTTTCATTTCCATAAATAAAGAATTTGAAACATTTACTACAAAGCTAAAGGAAGCCTATCCAGGGTATGAAAGCGAAAATGCTTCATCAGAAACTCAAAAGGTTCTCTTTGAGCAGTTCGCATATATTGCAGAACAGAAGTATAAATTAATCGAAAAAAATATCGGAGTTAAAGAAGTTCTTTATCCATTAATGGAACGAGCCATTGCAGATGGTAATATTATTGAAATCCTTGACAGCTTATTGAGTTCAGATAAATCAACTACGGATAAATTCAAAAAGTTGCTGGATGTGACGGATATGGAAAGTGTTGTGCATTTCAATAGCGATGTGGCAAAGAAGATTGAATTTTTAGATTTTCTCTATGAGTTAAATTATGGAAAAATATCAGAGTATATCCTTGAAAGATCACAACTGCACAAAGTTGTCGAAAAGGAACTTTGGTTATTTGGAGAATCTTACAATGGATCTCCCAATATTTTATGGTCGGACAAAAAACTGTTAAATATTTTTGAAGATCTGAGAAAACAATATTTAGGATATTCCCCAACCAAAGAAGATGAAAACTTCATAGAAGTAGAGGGAGACGGCTTAAACAATATTACGGATCTGTTTTTCACGAATGAAAGACCGATGGATAATGGTAATAGGGAATTTATGATTGTGGAACTGAAAGCTCCACGATGTAAAATTTCCTCAAAGGAAATAAGTCAAATCGAAAAGTATGCGTATGCTGTTGAAAGTTCCGCTTCAATTCCCAAACACAATACAAAATATAAGCTATTGCTTATTGCCGCAGATATTACTCCGCAAGCTAAGTCCAAAATTAAGTCAGCATCGGATGCTTATCATACTCCTTTCCTTTTGGAAAGAAAAAAGGACTTTGATATTGAAATATATCTGATGACCTGGTCAGAGTTAATTAATAGTCAGAGAGCAAAGCTCAATTATCTTTCTAAACATCTCAAGATAAAAGATAAATCAGTGAAGCAAAAATTTGAGGAAGAATATCCGAACTTAATCAACCAAAAAATGCGGACAATGTTAAAGAAAATTGCAAATTAATTACGGTGATAGTAACAATGGAGAATAAGTCAATAAATACTTTGAATACTTTGCTTAATGATTTTAAAGTAAAATATAGTTCCAAATACGAGATCATATCTGACAAATCATTGGGTGGCGGAGCGTATGGCATTGTTTTTAAAGCGAATGACATCAATAGGAAGATTGAAGTTGCAATTAAACTTTATCACGATGGTATTGTCCCGGAAGGTTCGGAGCGGGGATGGAACCTCAGCTCAAAAACGATCAATCGGCAAATAGCTCCGACATATACCATAGAGCCGTTTGATTCTATGGGTGTGGAATGTAAAGCCGTAGTTTCAAGGTTTATTCCCGGTAAATCCTTAAAAGAAACATTTGCCTGGTGTGATAAGCAAGAACCGTCACATAAACTTCTAATAGCAGATGACTTGGCTCATACATCCTTACCGTCACTGATAACAGTTCTCGAACTATGTCATTCATTGGGCTTTGGGCATGGCGATTTACATGAAGGAAATATTATGATTTTTCCCACTGACATCCGTGAAAAATATTTTTTCAATGTTGTTCTGATAGATTTTGATAATTCTTCTATCCAAACTGAAGAATTGTGTACGACTGAAAAAGATAAAATTGATAAGGATTGTAGGTTATTTAAAACCAGAGTAGGACCCTATATCATTATGGACTGGAAGTGGAAAGATCAAGTTACTCCAATATTTTCTCAGTATCACAGCATGAGAGATTTCAGAATAGCGTTTGATATATTACTTCCATTCATTAACCTGGTCGATGGAAACGAAGTTGATGAAAGAAATATTTTAGATACTCTTTCCCGTATGATGTCATATAGAATGAATGGCCTTGTTCCAAAGGGGTTATTGGATGCACTTAAAGCAGTTTCCAAAGAAGCAGGATTAGAACAATTATTTGAAAATACCCTTAACAAGTTCAATGAGGTCATTAGAAACCAAGATAACTGGACACATGAAACAGAAGTTATAATCACTGAAAATGGCCATATAAAAAATTCACTTTATAAAAGTTTTTTTAGTTAGTATGACGAAGGTAAATGAAACATATAATGAGGAAGAAGTAAAAGAACTTTTTGATGTTGTTTTTAAGTTGTCGGCCAAAGACATTAACGATAAATTAATAAAAGTTGGTAATAGACCTGAAATTGCTAAACGCAGGTGGTTTTGGGAGCTTCTTCAAAATGCAAAGGATGCGGTGAAGCCGGATGAAAAAGTTTCCATTAAACTTATCATTGGCTCTGAAAATGAGCGTCCGTATATTGAGTTTTTACATAATGGTAATCCCTTTCGCTATCAGGATGCCAAAAATTTAATTTTCCCATACTCCGATAAAGGAGAAGAAGAAAACTCAGATAAATCGGGAAGGTTTGGCACTGGCTTTTTGGCAACTCATATCCTCTCAAAGAAAATTAATGTCAAAGGTGTGTATTTAAAAGATGGTCAGGCTTTTGATTTCTCTTTTACACTTGACAGATCAGGAGTTGACAAGCCCGAAATTGCGGGAAGTATCAATACTACCTGGCAAGAATTTCGGGTAAAGCGAAATGTAAAGCCTGATTATGTGTATGAGCAAAAGAATTTTGAAACTTCTTTCAGATATGATCTTGATGGAAAAGGATTATCCTTAATTGATAGTTCAATTACTGATTTTAGTAACTCAATTCCTTTCACTCTCGCTTTCATTCCTAAAATCAATACCATTGAGATTAATAACACAATTACCGGAACTGTTACACTTTTTAGGAATTGTGAGAACGAAATAAAATCGTTGACCGATAACATCAGGCAATACACTATTGAAAAAACAATTGAGAATACGGCCAATGACGTGCAAGAAAATAAAATAAATCTCGTTGTATGTTCTGATGGAGAAGTAGATATTGCACTCGAAATATTTGACAAAGATAAAAGGACCTTCATTAAAGAATTTGAAGAGCACCAGCCACTACTTTTTTGTCCATTTCCCTTAATAGGAGCAAATGATTTTAAATTTCCAACCGCAATAAATAGCCTTTCATTTCTACCCAAAGAAGAAAGGGACGGCATTTGGCTGGGTGATGACGGGTATGGACCAACCAATCAATCTTTATTTGAAAAAGCTATCCCCTTATATGAGTGCTTATCCAAATATGCTTCATCGCAATCCTGGCAGAATAGTTATCTTCTCCTTAAATCACTTAAGGATACCCCTCTAATTGCAGATTTTAATTCAAAATGGTTTAAAGAGAAAATTCAACTACCTATTAAACAATTTGCGAAGCAGATTCCGCTGGTTGATTTGCCGAATGGAAATAGGATTGCTATTGCTGCCAACGGACAGATAGTATATTTTCAGAATGAACCAAAAGAGGAAAATCGCTCACAACTTTGGGAGTTTGTCAAAGCACTGTTCCCTGATGGGGTTCCTTCTAAAGAACAAATCCATAATTGGTATGATGTAATGTGGGACGATTGCCCGAAGTATAGTATCAATACGTTTGTTAAGTATATTGCAAATTTTAAAACAGTAGAACATTTGCAGACAACACTTGGTAAAACAAAAGATGAAACTTTGGAGTGGCTGAATGAATTAGTCAGTCTTGTAGCAAAAGAAGAACCTGCTTTGCTAAATGGAAAAGACAGCCCAATCCTGCCTAACCAATTTGGATTTTTCAAGCGTAAAGATGAATTGTACCTTGATGATGAAATCGAGCAGGAATTGAAAGAAATACTTTCATCACTATGTGGCTTTTCTAAAAAAATTACTGATTGGAGAACTGACTTACTTGACTGCAAAATCTTTCTTGAACTACCATCCAGCCGGACACGGAACCTCGCTCAAATTGGAATTACAATAACGGATACGGTGAAGGAACTATTAAAGGAAGATAATCCAGCGAATGAATTAAAAGATGTATTCTCTCGTTTGTTAAATTGGCTTAATGATAATCCAAAACAGGCTAAAGATCATTTCAAAGGACTTAAAACAGAAACGCTACTGTATAAAACTGCGAATGAAAATAACATTAAGTATGTAACAGAAATGTTACAGAAAGATAGAAGCGGTGAGCTTTCACTGGAACAGCAATTTGGAATACTAAATGACCCTCAAAAGATCAAGTTACTTACTGATCCCGACTTGGAGTTAAAAATTACGTTGGGAGAGGAAGTTTTAGCAGACAGAAAAAAGGAGCAAGATGAATTTGAATTTAAAAAGAAAACCGGAGATGTATTTGAAAGCGCTTTCCGATCAATTATAAAGGAGGATGATCGTTTTTCTATCACGACGGTGGAAGGAGAACAAGATTTTATTGTCACAAATAATTCCAGCAATAAGAAATTCTATATAGAACTAAAATCAGTTCGATCTGGAGTAGAATACATCCAAATGACACACAAGCAAGCTAAAAAAGCAAGTGAACATTCAGAAAGCTATTTCTTGTGTATTATTCCGAATGATGGGACTGATATAGATGAAGACTATTTTAAATTGAACGCTTTATTTGATGGGACAATTGGGAAGAAGCTCTCAAAAAAAATAACTGAAGCGATTGCATTTGAAGCCTCTGAAAATGGTATTATGGTGGAGTTTGAAGATAATTTATTGGCTTACTACAATAAATACCGGTATAAGTTTCAAATCCCTTATACCACTTGGAAACAGGATAAGTTTGAAACATTTATCAATCAAATAGCCGAATAAGGAGATGTTCCGAATAAATTTCAATAAAGACGCAGATAACAATTTAAACATTTCGTTTAATGGAGAATTCATTGACGATCACCAAAAATTATTTAATCGCTTTGTGGATATATATGAAATAGAAGACTTAATATTTGAACCGGACAGAAAAGGTAAAATGAAGCCAAAAAATGAACGGGTCTGTCGCTTTTGTGATAAACGAATGCCAGAAGTTGCTTTTAAAAAAGATGCTCATGTGATGCCTGAGTTAATGGGTAATAGAAATTTAGTATCGGATTTTGAATGCGATGTATGTAATCACTTCTTTAGTAAGTATGAGGATGAGCTGGCCCGTTTTATGGGCCTATCAAGAACGTTAAGTTTTATGCGAGGTAAAGAAGGACTTCCAAAATTTAAAACACCTGATAAAAATTTAATTGTAGGAAAGGATGAAGAAAGCAGTGATCCCCAAAGAATACAGTTGGTTTCTATTGGCCAAGAGAATAATCATTTTGAAATAGATAAAGATAAAAAGACATTAACCGTAAATTCTGTGAAGCATCCTTACACTCCAATAAAGGTCTTCAAAGCACTACTTAAAGTTGCATTAAGTTTAGTTGAGAATAGCGAGCTTGTGAATTATCCCAAAGCCTTTAAAATATTAATGAGTGATGAATATGACGATAAAATTAAGGGCTTACCGGTTTTAAGGTTATTTGTGTGGGTTTGTCCGGGTGTCCCTTTTCCTTCCCCGTTGGTGTTTTTATGTAATAAGAAAGAATCAAAAAAAGAAACCAATGCTGCTTCAAAAACAATGATTCTTTATTTCCAAAATTATATTTATCAAATTTTTATTCCTTTTGATGAAAATGACAAATGGCTTTATCAAAAAGGAGGAGAAATAACTTTTCCCATAATGCCTCCTTTTCTTGATAAAACATGGATTGACAATTTTGGAAAACCAAAGTTTTTCAATCTTGATTTATCAAGCAGTGAGTTAAAGAAAAATGAAAAGCAAATTATTTCAATGAGCTTTGATAACGTGAAATTTGATTTGTAATTTTTTGTTTACTAAATATGGTCGCTTTACACTTCAATCCACTCACAATAATCTGCCAGGTCTGCAAGATGAATACGGCCATAGGGAACTGATGAATAATACCCTTGTTGTGCAAAGCGGTTTTTCCACATCTTAAAATAATCATCCCGCTCTTTGATGGAGTTGAATAGCGGAACTCCAATACGGATACTGAACCCATCAGGTGAAATAACATCGTATTTTTTCTTTTTAGTTGTGGTTGCTTTCTTGGATGTTTTTTTCTTTTCAGGAAAAGAGTATTCAATGTGAAATCCACCTTTAACATTGGTCATTGTGACTTTCCCGCCCCTGTCTTTAATTTTTTTCAGGTGTATTTCAGCTACTTTTTTGCTGCTGTGCGTTTTTGTGTAAGTTTTCATGGTATATGGTTTTTGTTTTTATGCTGCTTTTGCTGTGTTTAATTTTTCGGTAGCAATAGGACTTTGATAATTTACTTCGTGATACCGGAGCAATTCACCAATGAGTTTAACAACTACTTCATTCCGGGTTTTATAGATTAGCTTGCCGTAGAAATCCCGCTCCATCATCATTCTGCGGATCATTCCGTTTTCCTCTGTGTCCAGGTATTTTTTGCAGGCCCGTATGTAGGCTTGCACACTGCATCCCCGGAGTTTCAGCTTACGCATGTTCACGTAAACAAAAAACCGGATGTTACCAATGAGATATTGTTCTTCAACAATGATCGTAGCAATACGGACCAGGAAGTAATTCGGAATCCTGTTGCGATACCGGGTAACATCGTCCACCTGTTTGTGTAAGCGTAACCAGGTGCAATTCTGAAATTCGGTTGTGGTGATCTTTGCAATGGACTGGTGCGAGATCATAATATCCAATCCATGATGCCGATTGGTGGTAAGCAATCCAACAATGGTTTGTCCTTTTGCACCGGTCATATACTTATCAAGATCTTCCAACACCAGCAATCCATCCACAAACTGTTTCACCATGCGCTCTACCATATCCCGCTTTTCTTCAATGGACATGGTTTCGCCACAACGGGTGAGCGGACGTATTCTTCTTGCACGGATCTGTTTTAAATCACGGATGTATTCAGGATCAACGGTGATGTAGCATTCGTAATCATCATCGTTCACATCAAAGATCAATACCTTGCGGCCTTTCCTGCCAATGGCAGGCTGATCCCGCATGTAATTTTCAATTTCTAAAACGTTACGAAAAGTTTTACCAACGCCCGTCTCTCCGCAAACCAGCATGAGCATTGGTTGGCGCTCGTCCTGTTTCTGAATGAGGACAATCCCCTGGAATTTTGGCTGTTCTGTTTCTGACATTCATTTTCAATATTCCGGGTAAGTACTTATTCAAAGGTCTCCAGCGCAGAGTCCGGTAAGCCTGTTTTAGATCCTTCTTTCCGAGTGTGAACAGTTTCTTCATAAATTACCTCCGCTACTTCTTCCTTTTCATTCTCTGTTTTATTTTCAGTTTCTTCTTCCTGTTCATTTTCTTCTTCAGATTCGGAATCTTCTTTAGCGGCTCTAACTTCTTTTCGGATGATATCACGGATGCGCTCAACCAGCATTTCATTTTCCGACCGGATCTCCATGACTACTTTGGCTTTCTTGATAATGATTGATAGCGCAACCATTAGCAACTGCTTTTCAGGACTGAGCGCTGCCGCTTTTTTCCGTAGGATATGAATGAGCAGGGGACGAAGGAGGGCTTTGTCTTCATCATCCAACTTAATACGCTTTACGTTTTTTACATTCTGCTCCTCAATCACCTGGATAACTTCTTCAAAGTCGTAGAAGTCTTTATGCTTACGAATGGTTACAAAATATCCTGCTCCAACTTCCAGTACCGTGTTATTGATTGTTCCTATAATACTGTCGGCCATCAACCCGGCATGTTCCAATGGCATACTGAATTCTTCCTCCTTAATACCGGTTCCGGCATCACCTTTATTTTCTTCATCGGGATCGGCATTAATTTCTTGTTCAGGCGCATCCAAAGGTTTTTCTTTGGGTTTTTCCTTTGGTTGTTCTTTGCTTTCGTCTGGGGTCTTATTTTGACCATTATTTTCGGTTTTATCCGAACCGTTCTGACTTTCTGTTTTGGTATTGGTGGCATCCCCGGAAGGATTGTTTTTTTGAACTACCGGCTGCGCCAACGGACTATCGTTTTCATCCGGGATAGGTTCAAAGGAAATATCCTGCGGATCATTCTTCAAAACCTTTTCAATTAATTCTTTATTTTCTGACATCTGTTCTTAATTTAATTTTCCAATAAATTCAACCAGTACTGATTCAACCTGCATGTATTTTGAAACAAACTTTGTGTTGCCTTTCGGCACGGCCAGATATTCGGCAGCTTTGCCATAACCATAGGCAACGGTGCGTTCGCTACACTGAAAGGATATCCCTATTTTGGGAAAGGTGTCTCCGGTGTACCTGCGTAATAAATGAAAACAACACCTGCGGGCATCTTTGTATTCACGCACGTTGCTCACATAGAACAACTCCTCGTTAAGATCAAACACTTTGGTAGCCATGCTCACCAGGTATTGTGTAATCACCTTTAT
>JAUXSJ010000297.1 GCA_030679615.1 Parachlamydiaceae bacterium
AAATGTAGCGGGACTTGCAGGCTAAAGCCTGCAAAAACAAGCTCAGACTAAAGTCTAGGCTACATAGTAGTCGGGTTACCTAGGAATACGTAAAAATAAACCATTGAGCCCTGAAAGGACGACATTTCATAGAATTGTGAAGTGGGTGAGCGGATATATCGTTTCTTCTAATTATAAAATAAAAAGGTTAATAAATTGATCCAACATAATACACATTTTATTGGAATTGGTGGAATTGGAATGAGTGGTCTTGCTCGGATTTTATTAAGCCATGGTCATTCAGTTTCAGGAAGTGATATTTGCGCAAATTCTGTGACGGAAGAATTAAAAAAAATGGGTGCAACAATTCATCTTGGACATCATAAAGATTTCATCCCTCATTATTCAAGGGTCATTTTCAACTCAGATATCAATCAAGCAAATGTTGAGTATCAAGAAGCCGTTCAAAATAATTTGCCTCTTTTACATCGTTCCGAATTACTTGCAGAGATGTTAAAAGACTTTGATTCGTTAGCAGTAACTGGAACTCATGGAAAAACAACAACAAGTTCTTTGCTTGCTGCAATATTAATAGAAGGGGGATTAGATCCTTCATTTTCAGTTGGTGGTATTCTCGCAAATTATCAGACAAATGCAAGAGGGGGTAAGGGGAATCATTTTGTTTTTGAAGCAGATGAAAGCGACGGCTCTTTTCTACAGTATCATCCTTTCGGTGCTATTGTGACTAATATTGATGAAGATCATCTTGTAAATTTTCAAGGGAGTCGAAAATGCCTGGAAGAAGCTTTTTTTAAGTTTATTTCACAAGTTAAGTCTTTAGATCACTTATTTATCTGTGCAGATGACCCTTGTTTGCGTGAATTAAACCTAAATGCACAATCATATGGTTTTCATGAGACAAGCGACTGGAAAATCATCAATTGGAAACAAATAGGTTTTAGCACTTTTTTTGATTTACACTATCTTGATAAACAGTATTTAAATATTGAGCTTTCTTTAATAGGTGTTCATAATATTTTAAATGCAGCAGCAGTATTTGGTTTAGCGATAACTTTAGGGATTACTGAAGAAAAATGCCGCTATACATTAAAAACTTTTAAGGGTGTTGAAAGACGCTGCGAGTTTAAAGGAATTGAAAATGGGATAATGGTAATTGATGATTATGGACACCATCCTACTGAGATTCAAACAACACTGCAGGGTATTAGAAAAGCAATTGATAAACAGCGAATGATTGTTGTGTATCAACCTCATCGATACACAAGAACAGTTGAATGCATGGGAAAATATCATTCCGTTTTCGACGATGCTGATGAAGTCATTTTGACAGATATTTTTGCAGCAGGTGAGGAACCCATTCCTGAAATAAATTCAAAATTAATATTTGAAGAAATTAAAGCAACTAAAGAGGCATGCTCTTTTATATCTCGAAATGAATTAACACAGAGTATATTGAAAAAAGCGCAATCAAATGATGTCTTAATTACATTAGGTGCTGGAGATATCACCAAGGTTGGACCAGAAGTCTTATCAATTTTGGGTAAAAATTCTCTTTAATTGAACAAGGATTTAAATGGATGAAAATCGCTTGCCCTTTGCGAAGGCAGTAATTTGGATTTTAGTATCAACATTGTTGATTTCAGGTACATCTTTGATGGGATGGTTGTATTTTCTTCAATTGAAAAACAAACGTTTTCACGATGATCAGTATAAGATAACGTCAATTATTCAAAATCTTCATCAGGAAGATGCTTTAACAACAACTTTTTTAGCAGAAAAATTAGATTTGTCGGTTGATAATCCAATAAACTTGTATCAATTTAATGTGAAAGAAGGAGAAAAAAAACTTCTTAATGAATCGATATTCAAACGAGTGAATATAAAAAAAATTCTTCCTGGAACTTTATATGTTAATTACGAATTAAGAAAGCCAATGGCAATTTTAGGCGATTTTTCTAATACCCTTATTGACTCCAAGGGTGTTTTATTCCCTTTTCAACCTTTTTTTTCGGTCAATCAATTATCTGTTTTTTATCTTGGCTTGGAAAAATCAGGATGGAAATGGGGGGATCGTTTGAGTCAAATGCAACATTTTGATTTGGGTAAAAAAATTTTAAATGATTTTAAGAAAATGAATCTCTTTGGTTTTATTGTTGAGTCTATTGATTTATCTCAATTAGCATCTGAAAGTGATGGAAAAAGAGAAATTATCTTAAAATTAAAAATAGACGGAAAATCTTTTTATTTACGATTGGGTTTAAATCAATGGGAGCTAGCTATAACTAATTTTCTTACACTTTATGAATGGAAATTTAATCAATCAAAAATGGGTTTTAAAAATCAAACTCTATTTGATTTTAGAATTCCTCATTTAGGTTTTATTCAAGAAAAAGAAGGTAATCAGGCCGTCCCGGCCTGAGATTCATTATAGATATTATTAGACTCAGGCCGGGACGGCCTGATTACCTTCTTGTATATTCGATTAAATTTGAAATGATACATTTTTACAGCGTCAAATCTCTCAGGATTGATCGATCGTAACTA
>JAUXSJ010000298.1 GCA_030679615.1 Parachlamydiaceae bacterium
CAAATTTTGAGATCATATGAGTACATATGGTGTCAAAATTCAAAATAGATGCCAAAAAGGGCCATTTTAACAATCGAATGGAATTTCGAAAGAAGTCTAATGGTATCTCCATTTCTGTGAATTTTAATCATTGATTTCATAGGTTCCGAGATACAATTTTTTAATTAGTTCTATCTCTGCTCCTCAGGTCAATGCAGCATAAGTGTGAACGGACTGAACGGCTTCCCAATTTTCTCTTCAATAGTTTGTAGTTCCCATGCTTCAAGTTGTTTTGGTCATTGCCGACATGTGATCCTAATTATGAATTTAAACATTGGTTTTTTTTTCTTAAGTTGATGTCGATCTTTAATAAAGTTTTATCAAATAGTCAATCAAATCTTTAGAAGTGATAATACCTACGAGTTCATGATCATCATTGACAACTGGTAGAGAGTGGAATTTACCAGTAGATAGTTTTTCTGCAGCATCCTTAATAGTGCTATTTTCTTGAATACATAAAGGGTCTTTTGTCATAATTGCTTCAATATCTAGCAAGTGATCCAGAACTGAATAAACTGCATTTTTGTCGCTGAACCCAAATGAACCTTCAAAGCTAACTCTAATGAGATCAAAATAGCTGACAATCCCAATGAGTTCCTTGCCGTCAACTACAGGAAGGTGATGGAATTTTCCTTCGCTAAAAATTTTTCCTACCTCAGATATAGGAGTTTTAAGGTCAATTGTTTTAGGATGGGTTGTCATAATATTTGCAACAACTTCGTGATGTTTAGCATGAATCATTGAGATTTTCCTTTGAATAAAAAGTCTTGGAAAAATTTAGAGTATCCCGTGGTCTTTTTTAAGTCAATTCATCCTTTCAATATATTCAGGGTAACTTGTTCTGTTATACATTTTTCACTTAGATACAAAACAGGATTTCTGATATAGAAAGAAGCAAATGCAAGAATTAGCATCTAGGTAGATTTCAAGCGCTATGGTTTTGAGTGAATTCGTAGCAGGACAGATTATTCAAAAAGTATTTTTTAGAATTCAACCCAGCATTTAAGAACATGACGGATATTACACTTATATTTCCAGATCAATTATTCTTAAATCATCCTTGCTTAGCTTCTGGACGTCCAATTTACCTTGTAGAAGAGTTTCTTTTTTATAAAGTCCAGCCATTTCACAAACAAAGACTGGTTCTTCTAAGATCTGCGATGTACAGATATGCCGAAATGCTCCGCAAGAACAAAAATGAAGTGATTTATATCTCTTCAAAAGACCTCACATACCGGGGAAGTTTATTCGATAAGCTTGGTAAAAAGCATATTAAAAATATTTACGTTGCTGAATTTGCGGATGAATGGCTGTCCCAAGATTTAACGATAGGTGCTGAAAAATATGGATGGAACATTTATTTCTATCCTTCACCAGCTTTTATCTGTTCCAATCAAGACTTAAAGACTTTTTTTAAGGGAAAAGAGCATTATTCTATGGCACAGTTTTATGCTTATCAACGAAAGAGTCAGAATATCTTGATGAAAGGCGGAAGCCCTGTTGGAGGAAAATATAGCTTCGATTCTGAAAATAGAAAAAAAATGCCCAAGGGTCTTGCCGTTCCCCCTACTTTTCTTCCCCCTAAAAACCCAGATACAAAAAAAGTGCTTGCAGAAGTGGAAAATGAATTTCCTAATGCCATTGGCGAAGCAGCTACTTTTTTATATCCAACAACCCATGAAGAAGCTCACAAAGCACTTCAGTTTTTTTTAAACAATAAAATCGCATTATTCGGTGACTATCAGGATGCTATAAAACAGGAAAATTCTTTTCTTTTTCATAGCGTATTGTCTCCAATTTTGAATATTGGACTTTTGACCCCCTACGAAGTCATCCATGCAGCCATTACTCATGCTGAAAAACATTCTGTCCCGATAAATTCCCTTGAAGGATTTTTGCGGCAAATCATGGGCTGGAGAGAATTTGTAAGAGCATCATATCTTCTAAAAGGATCTTATCAACGTTCATTTAATTTTTTTCATCATCAGGACAAAATTCCTAAGAGGTTTTGGGAAGGCTCAGTAGGTATTTTACCTATCGACACGATTATTAAGAGAGTTTTAAGAACCGGGTACTGCAATCATATTGAGCGTTTGATGGTGCTAGGGAATTTTTTATTGCTGACAGAAACTTCACCTCAAGAAATTTATAAATGGTTTATGGGATATTTTGTAGATGCATATGATTGGGTAATGGTACCAAATGTGTATGGGATGAGTCAGTATGCTGATGGGGGCATTATTGTTACTAAACCATATATTTCATCCTCAAATTATATTTTAAAGATGAGCAATTACCCAAAGGGGGAGTGGACTGAAATATGGGATGGTCTTTTTTGGCGTTTCCTTCAAAAACATCCCTCTCTATTTTCTTCTAATAATCGCACAATAAATTTAATGCAAATTTTAAAGAAAAACGAAAGCAATTTCGTCAAAAAAATTCGAAAAGCGGAATTGTGGCTTACAGCTTATAAATCAGATAACTCTTATTGAAGAACTTTGTTCTTCTATAAAGAGCAATCGTGCTTCAAAATAAAACCCAAAGAATTATTAAATGCGCACATGCGCAATTTTTACACACTTGGAAAAAAGGCATAAAATAGCGAATATTAATTGGCATTAAAATAACTGCTACTTTCACTGTGCTTTTTGTACAAATAGATAAACAAGAAAGCTAATCAAGATTGATAAAGTGATCCAATGCATATGCAGATGCTAAAAATTAGCATTATTAAAGCAGGTAACAACTTCTTCAATGGGTCTCTGACTTTTATATGCATGCATACAGCTCCCACCATCAACAAAGAAACAATTAGAGCTGCAGGAAAAACCAAGGAAGGTATCCATAATCCTAAAAGAAGTAGGAAAGCTGAGCAGATTTTGATGAATCCAATAACATAGTAAGACCATAAGGGAAGACCATAAGCAGCAAATTCATTTTTTAAGGAACTACTATCAGAACCACGATAAGATGTTTCGCGATTACTTCGTAAAAACCAAACATTTAGTAAACCAAATGCTACAAATAGTTGAAGAAATACTATGATAGAATCCATGGTAAATTTTACTCTTGAGCGTTCATTTCTTATGGTATTTTATAGTCGATTAAATCACCGTTGATAAAATTTTGACCAGCGTGAAAGCTCTCGAGATTGAAAAATTTTTTCATGTGCAATATTAAATCAATATTGCACATGAAAAATTTTTTCAATCTCGAGGCTTTGACGCGGTCAAAAATTATCAAATGTAATTTAATCGACTATAATTTTAAGGTGTAGGCTCTTGAAAATTTTATTTCAACAGAAAACGTGGTGCCTCCTTGAAATAAGTATGGTTTTTCTTAGTTCATGTAATTCATTAGCATGACCTATTACAAGGAAAAGATTTCAGAAATCATATTAAGTTCAAATAATGCTTCCTTTAAGAAAAATGACAGTATATATTTCACCAAAAATAACGAGTCATGTAGGTCGAAATCAAACTTACCGCTGCAGCTAAGCAACTTCCC
>JAUXSJ010000299.1 GCA_030679615.1 Parachlamydiaceae bacterium
TTGGACATGAAAAAATTTTTCAATCTCGAGGCTTTGACGCGGTCAAAAATTATCAAATGTAATTTAATCGACTATAATAGTTATCGAAGTTGTTTCCCTTCTTCATAAACAAAAATTCTTGAAATTCTTGGCCCTAAGCAGGTCATGAGTTCATGAATGATTGAATCCCCACTTGTAGCTAATTCTTCTGGTGAAAGATAAAAACCATAATCATCTTCACCAAAAATAAGAACATCATCTCCAATAGAAACTGAAGGAATATCGGTCACATCTACCATCATGTAGTCCATGCAAATATTACCTACCATAGGAGCTGATTGACCATGAATCAAAACATGCGCTTTTTCACTATAATTACGATGAAATCCATCAAAATATCCAATTGGCAAAACAGCAATTTTTTGATTGTCTCTTGTCACTTTATATCGTCTTCCATAGCTAATCGATTCACCTTTTTTACAGTGATTAATTGCAACAATTTTAGAGGTAAGAGTGAGAGCTAATTTTAAATCTAAATGATCACGAACTGCTTCTGAAGCATACAGCCCATATAAAGCTAATCCAATACGCACCATATTATATTGTGGAAGTGAAAATCGAAGAGCAGCGCTAGAATTTGCGGCATGTTTCCATTTTGGGTGAATATCATTTTCGGCCAATTCTTGAATCACTTGATCAAAACAATGAATTTGTTGTTCGGTAAATGCATCTTCTTTGAAATCATCTGCACAAGCAAAGTGTGTCATGATTCCTTCTAATTCTAAAAAAGGATGCGCTACAATACACTTAGCAAGTTCAACCGCTTCTTCAGGTCGACAACCAAATCGACTCATTCCAGTATTTATATGTAAGTGCACCTTAATTTTTTTCTGTTGTTTTTCCGCTTCCAAGCCTAAAGCATCAATCATAGACTGATCATTGACACCCACTTCCAAATCCCACTTTACGACTTTGACTGCTTCATAGGGTGCCGCATTAATTGAAAAAATGGTTTGAGTGACACCCTCTTTTTTTAAAGCAATCGCTTCATCAACATAAGACACACCTAGAATGTTTATTTCACAAGTGGCTAAAAATTTAGCCATGCGAACATCATCTGTGCCATATGCCAACGCTTTAACCATGACCATGAGTCGTGTGTCAGCAGTGAGCTTTTTTCGAATCAATTCAATATTCGACTGAATGGCCGCTAAATTAATCGTGCATTGGTTATTCGAAAGACTATCATTAAATTGATGGATGATCATTTCAAGGGGAAGTTTTTTTTCGCCTTTAAAGATTAAGATGTCTTTTTGGTGAAGATGAGGGATTAGATAATCAAAAGCTTCTGTGTAGTTATTAAAAGCTAAAATTTCTGTTTCAGGAGAATGAAGCAGCACCTCGTCTGTCAGTGGATGAAAGGATTGAGGTCCCACTAAGAACAAATGTTTCACAGAAGCTTGTGCAATTGATTTTCCAATCCAACGATAATCAGTATGCGATCGTGGAGAGTCGCTTTTCATTCCTCCAAAAATAAAAAATTTTCGAGGATCTTCACTCGAAAAGTGAAAATACTTTAAGGCTCGATCAATTGATTGTGGATCGGAACAATAAATGTCATTGATAACAGTCGCTCCTTGATGGGATTTCCAGATTTCAGTTCGGGTTGCTTCAGGTTGATAATGGCTTAAAACTTTTTTAATAGATTCACAAGTGACTCCAATCAGCCAAGCTGCCTTGATTGCCATGTTAATGAGTCTGATAAAGTAGGCTTGCTTGATAGGCGTTTGTTCTTGATATGTCGTTCCATCAGGAAAATTAATCAAATAACTAAGTGTAGAAATGCCCCCAAGATGAGCATGAGGCAATGAAAAATCGGGTTCATTCCAGTAATAGCATTTTTTAGTATCAGATATTAAATTTTCTTCTTGGTATTCCTTTGGGAGAAGAATCCATCCCGATTCCTTTGTTGCGTTTAACAGTTTTAATATTTCTTTAGAAAGAGTGGGAAGATCTTCTAAAGTAGCTAAATGTTTTTTCCCTAAAGGAGTAAGTATTGAGTAGTCTGGTGAGATCATATCAGCTAAATAATCCATTTCACCCGGATTAGAAATGGCAGCTTCTATAATGGCGAAGTCATCTTCTGTACGAATCGATAGTAAACTAAGGGCAACGCCAATTTGACTATTAAAACTTTCAGGTGAAGCAGAAGTTGAAAAAGTCGTTTTTAGAAGAGAAAAAAGCAGATCCTTCACCATAGTTTTTCCAAAGGAACCTGTAATTGCAATGATTTGGGTTTTTAGGTGAGAGCGATAGCATTTAGCAATAGATTGAAGAGCACGAAGTGGATCTGGAACGCGTAATAAAATGATTTTTGAAAAATTAAGAAGATTGTTGAAACTTTGAGAAACGATTGCATATTTCGCACCAGCTGCCTCTGCTTGACAAATAAACTGATGTCCATCGACTTTGGTTCCTGGAAGTGCAATAAAAACGGAATGGATAGAATCAATACGGCGAGAATCGATGACAATTTGATCTACTAGCGCTGGGGCTTCCATCGATCCACCCGCTACTTCAAATTCTGACCATTTTCTAAGATCAAACTCGTCCATCGATCCTCCTTTAGGAAGTTTATTTTGAAATATCGTTAAGTAAAAAGTAAAGAAACATTATTAGAAAATTCGTGAGGGTTCAGTCATTTGAAAATGATGTTAGGGTAATTACTATTTACATTA
>JAUXSJ010000311.1 GCA_030679615.1 Parachlamydiaceae bacterium
AAAAGCCGCGAATGCGGCGAAAGCATGTAGCCACAGGCGTCAGCCTGTGGAAAAAATCGAAAATAAATATGAGCCGTGAAACGGCGGCAGAAGACGTCAAAAGACATTGAATGTTATTTTGATCGTTAAATACAATTTAAAATCAAAACCAATATGTACTTTCACTTTTCTGTCGCCGTTATCACGGCTCATTTATTTTGATTTTTCCACAGGCTGACGCCTGTGGCAACATGCTTTCGCCGCATTCGCGGCTTTTTTCTTAAGTTAGAAAGATTAAATGGAAAATGTACTACGTGATTTCAACTTGATAGCCGCACTCTCCTAGGACTTCCGCTGCGCTCCGCTCTACTACGCAACTATCTTTTAAATGTTGCAAAGTAGTATTTCCACAATTCAGGATGAGTCGAAACGTGTCCACCGCCATGACCAATGATTAATTTTGTTGTCCCATTCGCATTAATTTCTTTTAATTGATTATAAAACATTTGATCGTCACGATTAGATAAGACTTCATCAGGATTTTGAAAATAAACAATTATATTTAAAACCAATCCTTTCAAATACTTTAATGAGTAAATAGGTTCCATATCATTAAGTTGATATCTTTTTTGCATAACAATTAAATCTTGATTATTACCTTTTCTATAATCAATAATTTCTTGAATGGATTTCAATGGAACTTCAAGAATGATGATCCCTTTTTGAATCACATCTAATAAAATGACCTTTTCATTTTGATTAATTCCAATTGTTTGTAATTCGTTATCAAATCGATTCGTGTTCAATACCCCAATCGCATTGATGATTGCGCCGCCACCAGCAGAAAAGCCATATAAATCAACTTTTGAATGGCTCTGATCGATTACGACTGTTTTAATCACATACAAAAGCGGAAGCAATTCTTGAATAGTTCCAAAAGTTGTTTTTTTTGCTTCAATGGTTCTAAAACCATATGAATAATCAGGAAAGTTAAAACTTACTAGAGTATCTTTAACAGGAATAAATTCTTGTATTCGATAATCACCACCCATTCCATGGGCCATAATCATTACGCGATCACTATTTCCGGGTTTTACTTTTAAGTGTAGATCGTATGAAAATGGATGATCTGCAAAAATTGACTGAAAATTCATAAATAATACACAGAAGATAATGATTTTAGTGCTTTTGATTAAATAATGCATGAATGGGATCATATATAAACCTTCAAATACTTCACATATTAAGCGAAGTATTTGAAGGATGCAAGATTTTTGCGGGAGGATTAAACTTTAGGAGGATTATTTGTAGGAGTATGATGATGCTTTGGATTGTGACAGCTGGCACCGCAACAATCATATTTTTCACTTAAACGTCCTAAGGCTAAAGCAGATAATGCAAGTGCAAAATCTCTTAAGGCAATATCATAAAAATTACCCAATAAAATTAAATTGATGATAATTGCAAATAACCAAATTGCAACGACATAAGCAAAAATTTTAGGTTTAAACCAAATACCGATACCAACAATAATTTCGATGACTCCTACAACCATCATTGTTTTAAGAGGATCTCCTAGAAAATTAAATGGAGCAGAAAGATAAAGTTCCCAAACAGCAAAGTTATTAAAAAATTTATCAAGTCCAACAAAAACAGCTAGAAGAGTGAATGCAATTTTTAATAATTTATAAGCTTGATAGCTTGGCTTTCTACAGAGATCTTCTGTTCTACACAGACCTTCTCTTGTTGAACATGCATCATCGTGTACATGCGGCGTTGGGTTAGGTGTAACCATAAAAATCCTTTTGTTTAAATGTGTTAGAACAAAAATCATTCAAATGTTTTAATCCTAAACCCACATTAGGAAACAAGGTGTTTTATGTAAAACATTTTTTTTAATGACAATGTCGCAAAAAATTACAGGATAGACAGGATAGACAGCATAAGGAAGGTTAGGATGGACAAGAAGTGACCGTTTCTGTAGGAGTGCCAAACTGGATGGCAATTTTAACTCAGAGGCGGGGAGACGGAGAGACGGGGAGAAAGATTAAATTTATATTTTTTTTCTAAATGTTTTCTCTCCGTCTCTCCGTCTCCCCACCTCTGCGTTAAAAACTATCAATCTTGTAATTTTTTACATCCTTCTAAAAGAATATTCCTTGTGGAAAAAAAACAACGTCTCTTATCATGGATGATATTTTTGATGAATTCTATGTTCTCGTAGCTCAGGTGGATAGAGCGGTTGCCTCCTAAGCAACAGGCCGCGCGTTCGAGTCGCGCCGAGGACATTCTTCTTTTCTAGCTTTTTCCACTTTTTTGCGTTGCTGGCTTGAGATAATCTTCTATCCCTTTAACAATTCCCCACGCTAATCGTTTCAAATAGGTCGGATCTTTTAATTGTTGGAGTTCTGCTTCATTCGTTAAAAATCCACCTTCTATTAAAACTGCTGGCATATTTGTTTCTCTAATAACAGCATAATTACCATGTTTTACACCTCTTGACGGCGCTTTTGTTTGTGCAATGACATTCTTTAAGATTGATTGTGCTAATCGCTTTGATTTTGTTACTCTTTGTTTGCTTCCGCTGTCATGGGATTGATAATAAAAAACTTCCACACCCTTAGCTTCTGCACTAGGAGCTGAATTATAGTGGATGCTGACAAAAAGGGTAGGCTTACTTTCATTGGCAAGTTGGGCGCGTTTATCTAAGGAAATAAACGTATCATCTTTACGTGTCATGATGACACGATAACCCAATTGAGTCAGGTATGATTGTACAAATTGAGCAGTAACTAAGTTTAGTGATTTTTCCTGATAACGTGGTTTAGAAACCGACTGAGTTCCTACGTCATGCCCTCCATGTCCAGGATCGATGATGATAAGAGATTTCTTAAATATCATTGATGGATTGTTTTTTTCAGGGGAATCAATTTTTTTTCCATTTAATGGAGCAAGCATCCGTTGTTTAGTCAGGTTTTCTTGAGGGGAAATTGAAGTTTGAGAAAAGGATTCAACAACAAAAAAGCAAAAAATAATGAATAAGCAGTTGATAAAACGACGCTTCATGGAATCCTCTTACTCTATCACTTGGTAGTGCTGGGGTTGTTGTTGAGATAATTGTTGGCAAATTTCTTGCGAGATTAGATGGTCATCAAACGGTATTGTACGATCAGCAAAAATTTGCAGGCACTCATGTCCTTTTCCAGCAATTAAAATTAAATCATCTTTAGTAGCTATTGAGATGGCTTTTTTGATCGCAATAAAACGATCGATTTCAACTTCGAAAGAAGCTTGAGGCGAAAATCCTTTTATAATTTCATTACAAATATCATTGGGATCTTCATTGCGAGGATTATCAGATGTGACTATGCAATGATGTGCAAACACATCTACAGCTTTAGCCATTTTCTTTCTCTTTGAAATATCTCGATTTCCTCCACATCCAAACACCACAAGAATTTTTCCCTTAATTTGAAGTTCTTTTAAAGATTGTAATACTTTCATGAGCGCATCATCTGTATGAGCATAATCAACAAAGATTTTTAATCCTAGTGGATTTGACACAGCCTGAAGTCTTCCTTTAACAAAAGGTAGCTTAATCATTTTAGAAAGAATGACATCTAAACTGATTTTTTTAGTTAGACAAATACCAATAGCTGCTAAACAATTATAAAAATTAAAACGTCCAATTAATGGACAAAAGTAATCGTAGGTCTTACCTTGATATGTAATTAAAGCATATGTGCCTTGATCAGTTAGTCGTAATTGAGATGCTTTTAAATCAGATTCTTTTTCAATGCCATAGGAAAGAATATTAGCTTTGCATTCTTGTATAATTGATGGAGTCCATGGATCATCTTGGTTTACAACCGCCCATTTATTATCAGCCAAATGATTGATTTGTTGAAATAATCGACTTTTTGCCTCGCAATAATCTTGCATGGTTATATGATAATCTAAATGATCTTGAGTGAGATTAGTAAATACAGCCACATCATAATCAATTTGATCCACTCTTCCCTGAGTTAATGCATGAGAAGTGACTTCCATGACTGCAGAATGACATCCTTCTTGAATCATCTCAAAAAGCAATTGTTGATTTTTAGTAGTATCTGGTGTGGTATGCGTTGTTGAATAATGTTTATTACCAACTATATTTTCAATTGTGCCAATCAGACCACAAGTTGGAAAAAATTCATCCAAAAGATGTTTAACAATATAAGAGGTTGTTGTTTTTCCGTTGGTACCTGTAATTCCAACCATGAATAATTGTTTAGAAGGGTGTTGATAGAAATTGGCTGATAATTGAGCTTCAATAACCTTTGGGTCAGGATGTGAAATGCACGTTAATTTTTCGTCAATTTCAATGGGGGTGGAAGTTAGAATCGCAATAGCACCTAAGTCAATGGCTTCATGAATATATTGTAATCCATCGTGTGTTTGTCCTTTTCTAGCAATGAAAAGATAACCAGGTTTCACCTCTTTTGAATTAGATGTAATTCCTTTAATGATGTTTTCTTTTGAGCCTTGAATTAAACAGGATGGAATATCTTCAAAAAGTTCTTGTATCTTCATGGTTCCTTTTTTTAGTTCTTCAGTGATGCTATCAGCTTAAGCATGTCTTCAGGCCTTAAATCCTGCGATACGGGCCGGGCCTAAATTCTGCGATACGCGAAAACGGCTTTTGTCGTCTTCGCGTATCGCAGGATTTAAGGCCTGAAGACATGCTTAAGCTGATAGCATCACTGAAGAACTATCCTTTATTTTTTCTGAGTTTTGGGTTCGTTCCACTCGCTATATTTTTCTTTTAATTTTTTTGTTTCCTTGAACCAGATAGCTTTATTAGGATCATATCTTGGATCGCCATAAGGGTAACCATAAGGATCGTCAGGAGGAATACCTAAATATTTAAGAGCACGTGTGGCTATTTCTCGAAAAACATTGGCTGTACAATGTCCACCATTATGGTTTTTTCCGATTCCTGGAATGTACTTATATTCAGGTTCGTCCATGGCTACCACTAGAACAAAAGCTGCATTTCTCGCGGGTGTGAACCCTGCAAATAGTGGGCAATAAAGAACTTCTGAATAAGATCCATTAATGATTTTCTTGGGAGTACTTGTTTTTCCAACTTCAGTATAACCTTGAACATTCGCTTTTGTTGCAGTTCCACCAGTTTGAGTGACATAACGCATGGATTGAATCACCCGTTCAGAAATGTCTTGGTCAAAAATTCTTGGAAATGACTTCAATCGCTCTTCACAAGTGTGATCTAAAAGAACTTCCTGATGACCTGAAGAATGTGTTTTTACAATGCATCGAACAAGTGTGGGTTGAACAAGACAACCACCATTGGCTAGAGCCGCATAAGCTCGAGCTAATTGGATGCTGTTCATTTGGAGGTTATGCCCAAAAGATAAAGAGAAGGGGGTCGGGACTGACCATTCTAAAGCTCCATTAGGATGAAGTTTTCCAGGAGTAGGAAGAACTCCGGGACTTTCTGCTGGAAGCTCAATTCCACTTTTTTGGCCAAAACCTAAAAGCTCTAATTCTTTGCGATACCAGTCATTGCCCAATCTAGAAACGATGCGTTCTGCTAAACGAGCCATATAAATATTAGATGATCTTTGCATAGCCATATCTAAGTTGAGAAAATGCGCTGGTTTGGTGTCAACAATGGGTTTTGATCTGCCCGGAAAATTCCCACTTAAAGTAGCAATTTTTTCTTCTGGAGAAAATAATTCCTTTTCACCTTTTGCTTTTAAAATTTTATTGGCTTTTAAAGCGATGGCAATTGTAAAGGGCTTCATGACTGATCCAGGTTCGTTTGCATCGGTTACGGCTTTGACTTTTGTGTGCTCAATGCGTTTTGGATCATTGAAAAATTTTTGATAATCGGGTGGATAAAAATCAGGATATTGTGCAAGGGCTAAAATTTCCCCGGTACGTGGATCCATCATAACAGCCCAACCACTCAACGCCTTACTTTTTTTTACACCTTTTTCAATTTCTTCTTCTGTAATAGCTTGTAAGTAAGGATTTATCGTCAAATAAATGTCTGCTCCATTTTCAGGAGCATTAACGACTTCTCCTGTTTCTAATGCATGTAAAGGAGAACGCATCAAACGCTTTCGACCTTGTTTGCCTTTTAAAAAATGATTAAAATAGTGTTCCAGTCCGCCTGTTGGTAGGGCTTGGAGCGTGTGCTCATCTTTTTGATTGCGTATTGTGTGAAGAACCTGTCCTAATAATTTTCCAAAAGGATATGAACGTTGATAGTCTTTAACAAAGAAAAGAGAGTTTCGAGGGATTTTGTTGCGTCGGGCATAGGTTTTCCACCAAGCATTAATTGTTTCTTGTCTTTCTTTGTTTAGCCACATTGATAATTTTCGACTTCTCGTTTGTCGATCGAGCTGATTTCTCAAACCTTTTTCCTCTATCAATGACAGACCAAGATGACCACTCAAAATGGTAGAAATTTCGCTTTTATATTCTTGCGGAATAGATTCAGGATCGGCAAAAAGATGAAATTTAGGAATATCTACGACGAAACGTTGTGGTTCTGAAGGATGACCTTTTTTAACATAGGGATTAGAATAGAAAGTTCCACGTACAAAAGGCTCTTTAATCACAAAATAATGTTGTTTGCGAGCCTGCTTGAGCCATTTTTCTCCTTCTAATATTTGAATGATATAAAATTGAGCAATCAATGAAGAAAAAAGAATAAAAATAAAAATAGCCACATATATTAGGCGTTTTTTTTCTTTTCTCAACAAAATGGATTGTTCAGTTTGTTTGTCAGGCATCATTAATTCAAATTACTGGGTTGTTTTTCTGGAAGAAAAATGACATCATCTATCGAAGAAAATTTTAAATGACCAAATTCTGGTTTTTGAGAAAGCTCAAGAAGGTGTATGGGGCTTTCAAATTGATCTATTTTGTATTGTAATTCCAAATTTTTTTCACGAATTTCTTTTACTTCGCGCATAATGATTGGAATGGATAGCTGTAATTCTGTTAGGTCATTTAAATGATCAATTGATTTATACATTAACCAACCAGCCATAGAAATACATACTAATAATTGAATCAATAATCGCATTTTAAAATCTTATTTATTTTCTAATTTTTGAATAATGCGTAATTTAGCACTTCTGCTTCTAGGATTCAATCGACATTCTTCTTCTGATGCCTCAAGTGGTTTTTTGGTGATTAATTTCACGGTGGGTTGTTTATCTTGAAAGAGTCCACCGATTCCGGAGGTATCCCATTTATCATCTGCCGCTTGACGGGTAAAAGATTTAACGATGCGATCTTCCAAACGATGAAAGCTAATGACAGCGAGGCGTCCATCTTTGTTTAAATAATCAGTTGCTTTAGGTAAAAAGTTTTCTAAAACTTCCAATTCTTTATTAACGCAGATGCGGATGGCTTGAAAGACAAGAGTGGCAGGATGAAATCCTTTTTTAGAATATTGTCCTAGAGCAGATTTTAAAACTTCTACAAGTTCAGTTGTCGTCTGAATGCGTTGATTTTTTCTAGCTTGAATGATCGCGTTTGCAGCCAATCGCCATTTTTTTTCTTCACCGTATTCCCTAAAAATTCGACCGAGTTGATCTTCCGACCATTCATTGATAACAATTTCCGCAGTCAGGGGATTTTCTGGATTCATGCGCATATCTAATGGACCATTTCGCATGAAGCTAAATCCACGAGATGCTTGATCCAATTGCATGGAAGAAACGCCTATATCAACGAGGATTCCATCAACACCTTTAATAGAAAGTTCTTTTAAAATTTGATCTAGTTGCGAAAAATTCCCATGTTTAAGGATGACTTTTGATTTCCAGGGCTCTAAGTTTTTTTCTGCAATTTTTAATGCTTCAGGATCTTGATCAATACCAATGAAAAGTTCAATTTCAGGGTGATTTTCTAGGATAGCTGAAGCGTGACCACCCGCTCCTAAAGTTCCATCGACCATGATTTTAATAGATGTGGGTTCAAATCCTTCAAGAATTTGCTGCATTAAGACTGGGATGTGTGGGGAAGGTGATGTCATAGATTAGACCATTTTATCATGAATATTAAAGTAAAAAAGGACAAAAAACAATAGTAGACTTCTGTAGACGTTCGCTTTCATGAGAAAAAGGTTATATAAGTAACTTTTTTGGGAATTTTAAATTTAATCGACTATATACGATTGAAAATTAGTTAAAGAGCTTTTAATAATAAATGGCAGTGCAAGGAGATTAGAAATTTTAGATATTTCTGAAATTTAAGTGTTTTAATTTCATATTTGTTCAAATGTTATATCTATAATTTCATGCCAAGTTTTTTCAAAAATATTTTTATTTTCAAGATATTTGCTTCCATAGCGCTTTTTAAAATAAGATTTATTATCATGAGTAATAAGCAACTTTAAGGTAATAGGGTCATTTAAGAATTTTTTCAATAAATTTAAAGAAGAAATTGCTGAAGCATTGTCAACTATAAGTCCTAAACTTGACCAAAGTAATGCAGATAAATCTTCTTTGGTTTTAGGATT
>JAUXSJ010000314.1 GCA_030679615.1 Parachlamydiaceae bacterium
CAGTAATCCCTCTTTGAATATGTGTATTTTCTTCTGCAAATTTTTTAATCGGCTCATAGAACACATATAAAAGACCACAATAAACTAATACATCAGCTACATTCATTTGCAGTACATATAATCCATAAAGCAAAGCAGTCGCTAAAAAAAACATTCCAATGGTATGGACGATTGGTCTAGAAGAAAGATCATATCTCGCGCTTTTTTGCTCTAAAGCAGCCATTTTTTCATTTTGCTCTCGATACTTTTTGAGAGAAAATTCTTCCATTGCAAAAACTTTAACCGTTTGAATTCCTGCTAAAAAATCGATTAAAACTGATGCAAACACTTCTTGGTTTTTTTGAATATGCTTAGAAACGCGTTTAACCCGTTGAGCTAAAAAAATAATCGGATAAACAATTAAGGGAAATCCGAAAAAGATAATTAAAGAAAGCTGCCAAGAAGTCATAAAACACAAGAAAAGCGTTGTGATTACCACAAAAGGTGTTTGTATATAATTTACTAAACATGCATTCAATGCTTCAGCAATTAACGAAGCATCACCAATGACTCGGGACGACAAACTACCTATATGGTGCTTTTGATAAAAATCCATGGGCAAAGATTGAATGTGCTCGAAAAAAGCCTGTCTTAAATCGCGACTTATCCGTATAGCAATTAGTCTGGCAGAATAACGTTGTAGAAAAAGAGAACTGGCCTTAAATAAAGCGACTATTACTAAAAACAAAGCCAGAGCTTTGATACTACTTCCAATTGGTATCCACTGATCAATGGTTCCTGTCACTTTTTCAATAAGATTAGACCCTTGATATTTCGATAAAAATTCATTGGTCGATTCTAATGTGACTTCACCTTGAAAAGAGGGATCGAGTTCTCGCCAGCGCGATTGCACATTTTCCCAATTTACTGCACTTGTTCTTTCTAAATGACCATCCTTAATTGGAGAAAATAATTCAAAAAAATCGGGCCCTTTACGAGTAATAATCCCCAAAGCCACCACTTCTAACTGGGAGGCAAATGTAAGAAGAATCATTGAAATGATTGATAATCCAATGAGTACTCGATGTTTTGAACTTAATAAAGCCGTTTGAAAAAGATGTCGCATAACAGATTAAATCTCTATAAATTGACCCATCTGACGAAATTTCAGATAGCGTTGTTCTATGAGCAGAGGTAATGAAATTTGTTTTAAAATATTCCACTGCTCAACAATAAATTGCTTAACGTTTTGATATGTTTTTGATGGATCGTGATGAGCTCCACCCAATGGTTCGGGAATAATATGATCAATGATTTTTAATTGAAGCAAATCTTCTGCATTTAATTTAAGGGCTGAAGCAGCTTCAATTTTTTTATTTGAATCTTTCCATAAAATTGATGCGCAACCCTCTGGAGAAATAACTGAATAATAAGAATGCTCGAGCATACCAATCATATCACCCACTCCCATACCAAGAGCACCACCTGAACAACCCTCACCAATGATAATGACAATAATAGGTGTTTTTATACGCGACATTTCGCGCAAATTCTTCGCAATAGCCCATCCTTGACCTCTTTCTTCAGCTTCAAGTATTGGACAAGCTCCGGGGGTATCTAACAATGAAACAATGGGTAAATTAAATTTTTCTGCAAGTTGCATTAAACGAAGTGCTTTACGGAATCCTTCAGGATTCATCATCCCAAAATTTCTAAAAACACGCGAATCAGTGTCATGACCTTTTTCTTGTCCAATCACAACACATTTAACTCCACCAATTAATGCAAAGCCACCCACTACAGCATGATCATCACTAAAATGGCGATCTCCAGATAACTCAATAAAACGATCGCAAATATTTTCTATATAATGTATAGAATGAGGACGTGAAGCATGACGACTAATCAGAACTCTTTCCCAAGGTGTAAGATCTGAGTAATCTTTTTCTTTTAAGGAAACAATTTTTTGTTCAAGTTTTCGAATTTCCGCATTAAAAATAGGATTGTTTTTATTTTGCTTCTTGAGATGTTCAATGGTTTTAAGATACTCTTGAATTTGTTTTTCATGAGGCAATGTATCCAACAAAAACTCCTTTTTGTATATTAATTCTCTGCCATGTCAGCTAATGAAGAATCGTGAAAATCTTTAACAATTTCAACAGTTGTGGGTTTAGTAATTATAATGGCATAAATTTCTTCAATATCTGCTGTAGACATCCGTATGCAACCGTCGCTTTCGTATTTCCCTATTCCCGTTGACCGATCACACAGCTCTCCATCAGAATTTTTACTCCAAGGTGTACCATGTAAACCAAATCCTTTTGCTGGTGCAGAACAAATTCCAATTTCTTTTTCAAAGGGGATCCATCGCGTTCCAAATACAGTTACTAATTCTGTTTTTTTACCTTGATAATTTCCCATCATTTTAGGGGTATGGACAGCAACGCGATTTCCTAATAAATATTTTCCTAATGGTGTCAATAAACCGGATGTTTTAGATGAATCCAAACGACCTAATCCAACATCATATGTTTTTATTAAAACTTTTTTCTTTAGATCTACATCTATATAATAGAACAAAAGTTTACATCTTGATGCATCAACTAAAAGATAAAATTCAATGTTCTTATCTTTTCTTAAAACATTAAATCGATCTCCTTTTGCAATTTGTTGATTATTGTAATCGGGTTTTCCGCGTAAACTTCGCGCAATAAAATGTCTCGATGTTTCATAATGATTCGCATAATCAGTCACCCATGCCGGCCGACCCTTTAACCAAGTAACAGTACTCGTATATGTCAAAGTTTCAACGATTGGAAATTTAGGTGAATCTACATTAAAAAACTCATTAATGCGGTTAGTTTGAGGCAATTCAACGTAATTATTCGCATAGGGAGAAGTCGTTTTAACTTCTGGCTTTTCTTGATGTTTTTCAATTGTTTCATTCGCTGAATAAGAGTTAAGTAAGGGTGATATTTTTTCTTCCGTAGGAGAAATTTGTGCTAATGTTTGAATCTGATGATCAAGTTCAATTTCAAGAGCCGTTTCTACAGGTGCCTGTACAATTGTTTCAGTAGAATTATTTTTAAATAAAGCACTAACCCCTATTAAACCAAAAAGCAAAATAGAAAATATAGCAATCATTTTTGGTAAAGTCATATTTGTTTTCTCGTTAAGGTGAGAGTTAAATATAAACTGTTATCTAGTTTTTGACAAGAAATAATCTTTAGATTTTGTTTTTACTTTCTTATAACTTTAAAGAATATATTAAATAAGTTAATTAAATAAAATCAGATTTTATAAACAAAATTAACCAAGAAAGAAAAAATATATTTTACAATCTGTTATAATAGAAAAGCAATGATCTATTTTCAAAATGTTTAATTGACATTTAATTAAAATTCATTTAAATTTATTTCAATTAACAACTAAATCAAAGTTTAAATTATGGAAATAACGACTCAGTTGAACTATAGTCAAAAACTACAAGAATTACAGACTTGTAACCGATGGAATTTATGCTATAAAAATGGAGAATTATTTAAAGCATCACCTTTTCGAGTTGTGCTTGAAAAAATAAAAGGGCTATGGTTTAGCAGAATGATCTTTAATTCACAAGATGGAACAAATCTCATTAAATTAAAAAAAGGAATTGCAGAATTTATTAAAATTGGAAGTTTTAATAGTTGGATAAATGATAATCAAAAAGATATATTTGATCATTTAGCAAAAATTGTAAATATTGAAAAAGATTCATTTGATGAAAATATCATACGTAATTTTATAAATAACAACAATATTATCGTCACTGAAAATGATTCTAAACTAAACTTTAATGACAATAAAATAAAAAAAAACAAAAATAAAATAATAAATAACGAACTCGAAATAAACCCAGAAAAAATTTTTAATATATTTAATGACAATTTAGAAAAAGATGAGGACATAAAAGATATTGAATATTTTTTAAAATCTAATAATTACCCTTCTGGAAACTATGTTTGTATTATATTTTCAACTTCTAGATCACATAATAGTACTAATGCAAATAATAATTTTATACAAAAATTTATGAAGGATAAAAATTATGATCAAAATTTACCTTTGATCTTAATAGGTGTTATATCTCAAGGGTTAATTAAAGAAGATAAATTAAATATTTTAAAAGATTCTGTATTTCCAGTTTTAAAATTAGTTAAAAACAAAAGAAATAAAATAGAATTTGAAGAAAATTACAACAAAAATAACAATAGTTATAATCACTTAAATAATTTTAAGTGTAATTCAAATATAATTAACAATTAGATAAATTATGAATTTCGATACAGATAAGGCCATTGGACCCGACTGCAAACCGAGACTTATGAGCGATTACTGCACTCATTCTATATATGTAAAAAAGCAAAGTTAATGTTCAATCTATTAGCCTGCGAAACAAAATATTAAAGGATAATTAAGATAAAGTAATCGTTCAGGCTATTAAAAAAAATAACCTTATAAATTCAGCATAGCAACTGCCGCTGAAAGCGATCCTGCCTATCTTGTTATTTTTTTAACATGTCGATGCTTTGCAGTGTGAACTAAAATAATCTTATCTAAAGCGACATTTTATTCAATAAAATTTTACTTTACTTGCCACTCGTAATGGCTTTGGTCATTCGTCAACTGATAGGCCACTAAGAAATTTGCTCCCCAGAAGTTATTACCGCCGCTTAAAGGGATTACTTGCAATTTTCCATTATGACCAATGGAATTTAATCCTACTTTAATTTCTTTACCGTGAAAATAAATAGACTGAACCTCTCCCTCATAATGCTCTAATGTATTTGGAAACAATGTTTTATCATTACCAATTACACATTGTTTGGCTCTTACAAAAAAACTAAACACGACGGAATCCCACCCATTTAATCCGAGAAATGTTGTTTTCAAGCTAAATAAAGGACGTTTATACTCCTGAACTACTTCTAACCAGATACCTCGATATTTTCCAAATCCAAATTCAGATTGTGCAGGCTCATCTACCATTCGAACACAGCCTTTTAT
>JAUXSJ010000315.1 GCA_030679615.1 Parachlamydiaceae bacterium
TAAAAAAATAAACTGAACTTTTAATTAAGATAAAAGTAGAAATTGTAGCCAGAGCTAATACTGTAATTTTATTGTAGGGTAATTTCTTTCTGAGATTTATAAAGTTAGAAATACTTAAATCAGGATGAATAAAATGTGATATGAAAGGAGAGTTCATAATAAAAAATTAAAGGTTTTAAAATTAATTAAAGTTAAAATAATTAAATTATTTTAACTAAGAGTTTAGTCAAGATATCATAAACATATATGCAAAAACAATTGGTATTTGTAAAAAAACTATTTATTTTTTTTGAATTTCTACTAATATGCGCATAGGCTAAGTCATTAAAAAGGTCATCATGCTCAGTTTTAGACAAAAAATTTTAATCAGCTATCTCACGGTTTTTTTATTATTTCTTTTGTTGATGTTTCCCATTGTAACGAGCTGGGTAAACCATATCATTTTCCAAGCAATGGAATCTCGAGTCAATGAAATCATAGCAAATATTAAAGGTGCTGCGAATGATGAAGACTTAGTGGATCTACTAAAAGATCAAAAAAGCATCATGTTTTTTCGCAGTAGCATTATTACTGATCAACGTAAAGTTTTATATGATTCACATACCAAAAGATTGTTAGGGGAAATTTTTAGTCAAGACTATGTTGTTGAACACCCTGAGGTAGAACAAGCGTTTAAGGAGGGGACTGGGTATTATGAGGGGTATTCTCAAATTTTAAATCAGGATTTTTCTTACTTTGCTAAAGCATTTAAATTTCATGGACGGATTTATGTTTTAAGAGCTGCTTTTCCACACCAATACGTGATGGAAATTACTCATGATTTTGAAATCGGATTTCTTGCTTTTTCATCTGTCATCTTACTGATGTTCAGCGTCATGACATGGTTGATGATGAATCATTTGACCAAGCCAATTCAAAAAATCATTAATGCTGTAAAGCCTTATCAAGATGGTAAAGAACAAGGTCTTCCAGAAATTAAACTAGATAATTTGAATCCTAGTGATGATTTTGGAAAATTAGCCTTAACACTAAATAGTTTATCTAAAAAGATTCAAAGTCATATTGATGAAATTACCCTTGAAAGAAATGAAAAAGAAGCAATTTTAGAGTCATTAGCTGAGGGAGTGATTGCAGTTGACGTGGATATGCGCATTGTTTATGTCAATCAAATGGCAACGAAACTCTTGAAACAACTCAATAAGAAAGTCATTGGTGAGAATTTTTCAAATTTAAATGAAAAAAAATGTGAATCATTGCTTGAACAATGTCAAGAAGAAGGAAAGTTACTTACAGATACACTTGAAGTGAAAAACGAATCTAAAAAATTATATTTAGACATTGTTGCATCTCCAAAAAAAGGAAAAGCAGGAGCCATATTAGTCTTACAAGATAAAACATCCCATTATAAAATTTTTGAAATGAGGCGTGATTTCATTGCTAATGCCTCACATGAACTGAAAACACCAATTACTGTCATTCGAGGGTTTGCAGAAGCTTTGCATGATAATGAAGATGTCACCAAAGAAATGCGAGAATTGATGACAGGTAAGATTGTAAAAAGTTGCATTCGCATGACTTCATTAATAAAAGATTTATTGACATTAGCTGATATTGAAAATATTCCTCATTCAAGACTTTCGTATTGCGATGTAGTTGAATTAGTGAAAAGATGCGGAATTATGTTATTAGAAGCCCACCCTGATGCTAATTTTAAAATAGAACAAAAACAGGATAAAATTGGATTAGTTGTCGACGCAGACTTACTTGAATTAGCAATTATGAACTTGATCGAAAATGCAGCAAAATATTCAAAACCCCCAGCTCAAATTACTGTGACTTTAGATGAAGCTCTTGAAGAAGTGTATATTAAAATACAAGATAAAGGGATTGGTATTCCTGAAGTAGATCAAGAGCATATTTTTGATCGTTTTTATACTGTAGACAAAGCGCATTCACAAAAAATGGGTGGATCTGGTCTAGGTTTATCCATCGTAAAAACGATTATTGAAAAGCATTTTGGAACAATTCATTTAGAGTCAGAGTTAGGCAAGGGTACCACTTTTATTATTCGATTGCCCATTTTAAAAATAGATGTGGACAGTGTTTAGGATTTCTAGATGGAATTTATTAACCCAATTTAACGCAGAGACGGTGAGACGGGGAGACGGGGAGACGCAGAGAAATACATTTAAATAGAAAGTAAAGATAGATTTTTAAACTTCAATTCTTCTTCTCTGGGTCTCCCCGTCTCCCAGTCTCTGCGTTAAACCGGGACGATAACCTGCATTGAACGATTACAAATTAAATGATCAGACTTCAAGTATACAAGGGAATATAAAATGACATCTGAAAATGATTCGGTTCCAAATCAAATTAAAGAAGCTCAAAAAGTATTAGAAACTGTAAAAAATGAAATTCATAAAGTCGTCGTCGGCCAGCATCATTTAATTGAATGCCTTCTCATAGGGTTATTAGCTGATGGTCATATTTTGTTGGAAGGTGTGCCTGGAATTGCTAAAACTTTAGCAGCAAATACCCTTGCCAAAACACTTAAATGTGATTTTAAAAGGATTCAGTTTACTCCGGATTTATTACCTGCTGATTTAACAGGAACACCTATTTATAATAATAAAGAAAATGTATTTGAGGTTAAAAAAGGACCTATATTTACAAACATATTATTAGCAGATGAAATTAATCGCGCACCATCAAAAGTACAATCAGCTTTATTGGAGGTCATGCAAGAAAAACAAGTGACAATTGGGGGGATTACATATTTATCTCCACGTCCTTTCCTTGTGATTGCAACACAAAATCCAATTGAGCAAGAGGGGACTTATCCGCTAGCTGAAGCTCAAACAGATCGATTTATGATGAAAGTGAAATTAAGCTATCCCTCTAAAGAAGATGAGAAGATTATTTTAGAAAAAATGGGTACCTTAGGCCCGACACCTCAAGCTAATGCCATTTTAGATATGAACGCTTTAATGGAGCTACGAAAGCTTGTTGATACGATTTATTTAGATGATCGTGTTGTCGAGTATTTATTAAATATTGTTCAAGCAACACGTTATCCGACGAAATATCAAATTCCTGTTGAAGGGTTTTTAGAATACGGAGCTTCACCTAGAGCAGCGCTTGCATTAAAACAAGCTTCTAAAGCGCGCGCTTTATTAAATGGTCGCTATTTTGTTACTCCTGAAGATATTAAAGAAATTGCTCCTTCAATTTTACGTCACCGCATACGTCTTTCATATGAAGGAGAAGCAGAGAATTATTCGACGGACGATATTATTCGTAAAATTTTAGATCACTTGGTAGTACCCTAATTCATGAAAAAAATATCCGAAGCTTTTAAACGCATTCGCCATCTTCAAATCAAAGCATTA
>JAUXSJ010000316.1 GCA_030679615.1 Parachlamydiaceae bacterium
CAGGCTTTAGCCTGCAAGTCTCGGTATTTAATAACTAAGCACATCTTTTGATAGAAATATTGATTTCAACTATGAGAGGCGATTATTCTGCATTAAAACGAGTAGGTATACAGTTTCTATGATAAATCTTACTGGACTTGCAGGCTAAAGCCTGCAAAAACAAGCCCAGACTAAAGTCTAGGATATAAATCTCTTAAAAAGTGCGTCGCAATTTACGGTTTAATACATCTTTTTCTTGATGATACGCACGCTCATTAATTGACATTCATTCTTCGCTAGAACAATATTCAGTGTCTATACTAAGTTCCCTGCTCGAGGAAGCAATATTTTCATCGTATTCAATGAGCACTTTTTCCCAATACAGAAATTCTGCATCACTTTTAAAAAAGCTCTTATTTTCTTGAATTTTTTCTACCCATTTTAATTTCAATTCAATTTGTTCGTTATTTGATAAAATTGAGTAATATTTAATTATATTTTCAGAAAATTGAGATTTAACTTTTTTTGATGTAGGCAATTTATTATAAATTTTAATACTTAGTTCAACATATTTAAATAATTCTTCAATCTTTAACGTACTACTTTCTTTTAATGAAGCATTTAAAGAAATATTTAATTGAAGAAAGATAATATAAAGGTTATCTTTTGAAAAAGCACTAAAAAAACATATTGGTAAAGCTAAAGCTTGAGTATAATTTTCTTTATGAAGTTTGCTCATATCTTTGAAAAAAAATACTTCCAAAAATTTGTTAAACCAGTTTTCAATATCTTTTTTTATTTTGATTGAAGTTGAACTAAAATCGTTGATTATGATGATATAAATGCATTTAAGTAGTTCATTTAAAATTTTATCATTACTTCTAAATTTATAACAATTTTCCATCAATTCAAAAAGATCGTCAAAACGAATATCCAGTTTTTCTTTTTTTAATGAATTTTCAAAATAAATAAGCTCTAAAAATATTTTACAAAATGTAAGAGAATTACGTATTAATCTAACTTTATTATTATTTTTATTTTTATACATTGAATTCGAATAAAAGAAATTAGCAGTTGATCGAGGAATATATAGCGATATTAATAATTCTTGTTTAAAAATAAACATTTTATCGTCTGAAAGTTTTGAAAATAATTTTTTAAATATAACATCAATTGAATTATTTTGTTTATTGACATTGTTTGAATGATTATGTTCTTTAAAATAAAAATAAAATTTTTTCAAATTTTTAATAGCTTGAGAAAAAAGTAAATGATTATCTAAAAGATAGAACTGTTTTACATTTTTTAACCAGTTCTCAGGGAAAATTTTTTTAATAATTGTTAAATCAGATTTAAAAACTATATCCATAGCATGTTCTGTTTTTTTGCTTTTAATTAAATAGATATAAGGTATGAGTTTTTCAAAATTATTTAAAATGTTTAAATAATTAGCATGAGCATTCTCTTCATAATTATCATCGAAAATGATATCACAACAATTATTCCAACTTCTAAAACAAGCTAAAACATAATTTGCTTGAATATTTAGGTCGATCGGCTGATCTTTTTGTGATAACTTTTTTAGTACATCGTAAAAAAAAGAAAAAAAAGTAATGTTTATTTTTAAAATTTCCCGATAGATTATTATTCGTTTTTTTGAATTATTCAAGAGGAATGTGTTTAAGTTGTTAACTATATTGTAAACATCGTGAACAGCATATAAATTGCTATTATTAAATTCTTTTGGAAATAATGATAGCATAGACAATAACTCATTAAAAATTTTCAAAATTTCATTTTTATTATCAAAAAAGATTTCTTCATTTAAATATTTACTAATAAATTCTGATTGTTTTATTAAATAAAATAGCATTATAGGTTTTTTATTATATTTTTTTTCTAGATATTGATTAACATGAATAGCTGCTTCTATAGCATTTTCAGTATCAAACTTCTTTTTAAGACAATTCAAGTTAAGCTCTAGTAATAAAACAGATCTAAAAAAAATAATTTCTTCCTTATGAAATAAAAACTTAGAATTTAAACTATTAATTAATGCTAAATTTTCTTTTTCTAATTTTTCAATATCTTTTATTACGTGGCTTCTATCATTAAAATAATGAAAAAATGAATAATAATATTTACTATACGACAGCACTAAACTCACTAGTTCTTTAGAGGTAAATTTATAATTTAAATCAAGATGTTGAATAGTTCTTAGAAATAATATAGCTATGTTAGGTGTCATCAACCAAGGAGTATTGTTAATATTATCGATGTTTGTAAATAAATTAATCATCCCATTTGATTTTTTAAAATTTAAAAAAACATTAATAAAATCCGGGACCATTTTAAAAAATTCTGATAGCTTAGGTTCTCCATCAATTGAATAGAGTTCTATTTTTTTATTATAGATATAAAAAGTAGAAAGAATTGAAAAATATTTAAATTGAAGCTCGTCCACCTCATCTAAATATAATGAACAACAAAAAAAATCTAGGCATTTATTAAAGTTATTAATATCTTCAAAATCTAAATATTCTATTTCATTTACATTCGACAAGATTTCAATAGAAATGTTTCTCCATTTGATGAAAGATTTTCTAGTATTTAAATTCGTTATATTTTCAATATTTTTACTTAATGATTTTAAGCTAAAGTTAATTATTTCATACGATGGATTATGTAAAAGTTTTGGTAAAGCACTTAAATATGAAAAACCATTAAAATGATACGCACAACGTTTTATAAAATTAAAAATTAAAATTTGAAAATCGTTTGATAAATTATTCAAATTTGAAAATTCTTCAATATATTCTTCGTAAAGATCATTTATCATATTAAAATGTTCAGATACCTTTTTTAAAGGTTCTGAAGAACTCATGTACGTATCTAAAATATTAATAAAAAAGGTAAAAAAGTTTTCGTTAGAATTTTTTCTTGGATATTTTTGTAATGAATAGTAATCAATTTTTATAAATAAATTAATTGCAAATAAGTAGTCAATATTGCTCGAATTAAAAAAATTTCCCAATTCATTTATATTTTTTAAAATATTTAATTCATCGAAAATCTTAGCTCGGCATTCTAAAATAAAATCAAAATCATTTTTCGATGATGCAAGGTCAATAAGTAAAAGAAAATAAAAATTTATAAAATCCCATTGATCATCTTGAGATTTAATTTTTAAAACTTGATCCATTGTAATTGTTTTTAAAGACTTTACTAATATGGGGTGTTGAATTTTTTGCAAGCACTTAAACATTAACAAATAATTAAAATGAGAATTTGTAATCGATTCGTATTCTTTTTCATGTATTATTTTGAAAATTAGAGACCCTTTCTCAATTATTTGTTTATTGCTAGATTTTTCAAGATAACTCAACATCTCCTTCCATATCTTTTGATCATTAATTTGATATTTTTCTAAAAGATCAAGAAGGAAAATTATTTTCTCTTCAGATTGTGTTTTCTGTGTTATAAAATGGGATGCAAAAAAATTATTCATTATTGATAACGAAAAATCACTTGGTTTTTTATAAAAAGAAGAAAATTCATTATTTAAATAGAGAAATCTTGCATCAGAAATAGAATGCTTAATTGATTCAATAAATTTTTGGTTATTAATTATTTCAAACCAAATTTTTTGAAACTCTTCTGTTTTATCGCTTAAAAAGGTTAGAGGTATAATTTTAAGAAATTCAACTTGTTGAAAGTTAGACAAAGATTTTATGAAAACTAAACATTCATCCGAAATAATGCTAACACAATTTTTTTGATTTAATAAAAATAAAATCTTTTTGACTGCTCTTAAATCTATTTCAGCCTTTAAATTATCACAAGTGTTTAAGAATATTTTTAAAAATAATTTAATTTCGTCAGGATTTTTTGATTCTATAAATTGCCAATTTTCATTTTTTTCATTTTCTAAAACATTAGAAAAAAATTCATCTTTTTTATCATAAAAATTATTATTAATTAATAAATGGAAACAAAGATTCCAAGCGATAATTCCTAAAGAAAGTTTTAAGTTTTGATTTTCATTTAAATAATTAATTAAATAGAATAATTCTTTCCATTTTTCCTTATCATTTAATTCACTTAATAAATTTTTTTGATATTTAAATAACCATGACTTTACATGCTGATTAGGTTTTCCGAGTTTAATTAATCTTAAGTAAGTAATAGCTAAAATGCTTAAAGAATTTACTTTAACCTGATTAGATAGGATAATGATTTCAAATATGTTCCAATCTAAAGAATGAAAATATTTTGGGTCTAGTTGACTTTTAAAATCTAAGTAAACAGTTAAGTTAAAAACGAAATTTTTATCTAAAAGTATTTTTGTGTAGATACTTTTTGATAAAATTTGATCAATTGATTTAAAAGGAATGTTTTCATGTGAAAACTTATTTTGAGAAATACAATTTTTAAGGAGTTTAATAATTCCATTTCTTAAGTGTTCTTGAGTACTTTCATTGGCAATATTAAGTAATGCTTCTAAACGATAAATTTTACATTCATAAATTTCTTTTTCACATTCAAGTAAAAAAAGATTAACAACAAGTTCATCAAAGGAGTTTTTAAGATTGCTTGAAATCGTTTGTTGGCTTAACAATTTTACTAATGGGAAAAGTAGATCCGTTTTTTCACATAGCTTATCCATATTAGCATTAAATAAGATAATTTCCTCATCAGCAATAAAATCATCTATTTGAATACTATGATTGATTTTTTGATTATTTTGTTTTTGATGCAATATCCATTTTGTATTTTCATATCTAATCGACATGTTAGATAGTTGAATTAATAAAGATTGCCATTGTTTCTTGTTGATTTCTTTTTTATTTAGAAAACCTTCATGTACAAGAGTGTTAAATAAGAAATAAATATATTCAAATTTAGTTGTATCGTTTAATTCAATCATTTCATTCAAACGGGATAGCCATTTATTATTTCTATTTTCCCAATTTTTTGAATCAGAATGGTAAAGATCAAAATTTAAACGATTAAATTTTAATAAAAAATTATCACCAATCATTTTGAATTTTGGTAATTCATACAGCAAATTAATAAAAAAATGTAAACTCAATCTAAAATTTTTTATATTTTTTATAGATGGAGTAATAGAGTCCATAAATACAAATGAAGCAAGATCAATAAGTTTTTGAATTTGTGAATCATTTAATTGAAAATGATCCTTGTTACGATTAAGGTGAAAACATAAAAGTAGAAATTTCATTAAATTTGAATGAAATTTCGTTTTCATTTTATTAGAATCTATTTTTTCTCTTAAATTTGATTCTTTTATTAGAATATGAAAAAAATCCAATGCATCATTGGGAGTGAATTGACATAAAGTTTCAAAAAATACTTTATTAAATTCTGAATCAATTTGAAAAAAAGTGTTTTGTGTTCTAGATTTAAAAGCATTTCTAAAAAATTGTGAATTTTCTTTAATCCAAAGCTCATATGCTAAATTTATAAAACATTGCTGTTTACTTTGAGCTAAATATAAAATCCAATTTTGATCAATAAATTTGTTTCTTAGTAAATCTGATTTCAAATTGTGGATTAAGTGATTATATTTTTGTAAATCATGATGCATAGAAAGTTGAATAAATAGTTTTTCAATTCTATCCTGCGACATATTTTCACATAACTGATGAATCAAACGAAAAAGGCTTATTAATTGTTGTTCATTTATTGGAAATAAAAAATTGAGTTTTAATGCTATGAATCGCAGCCAAATGTTTTTGTCGTAAATATAACCGCTAAGGAATTTTTTTAAATCGCTTTCATCAATTTTTAGAAATTTTAATAACTGAATAAATCCTAGAGATATATCTTGAATGATGTTTGATGATGATAAGTGTTCTGAAATTCTATATAAAGCCTCTGTATGTTTATCATCTAAGAAAATCTTTTCAAAATTTTTTATGGCATTGTTGATATTTGTACTAATTAAACAATTAAGAGGGTCTTGAACAAAAAAATATAATTGCTCGTTTTGTTCGATTACTTCAAATGACTGGTTTAAAATTCCTTCTAAGGTTAACCATGAGATAATGATTGAGAAAGGTATTGTTTCTTCATTGACAGCATAATTAATTGCACAAAAGAGTGGGGGACTCTTTTTTGGATGAAAACATTCTGGTTCACTTAAAAGTTTTAACAGCGGGACTAATTCATCATTTAGTACGGTATTATTGGATAATAATGAATGACAAGCGCGAAAAATTAATGCGAAGGCTTTATCTTGAGTTATGTGCTGTTGTTTGATCGTATATCTTAGTATTTCTTTTATGGACTCTATAGAGTTAGTGGTTTCAATTAATTTAACGTTTTCAAAATGACCAGAGGGTAACGATGGTTTGATGTTTAAATTTGAATACTGAGATCTCCATGATTTTTTTTGTAAACTTTCATTAATGTGCTTAATGTAATTATCTAAATAAAGGTTAAAAAAAAATTTGCTAACAAACTTATTAATAAGGTCAGCTTCTATAGATTTAATAAGTGTGCGTGTTCCGAATTCACCATTTTTTAAAAATAATATCCATTCATCTATTGGATTCGAATTTAAATTGGGCCTCCATTCATTAATTAGAAATTGTAACAAAGCTTCATGAAAAGGTTGGTTTCCTTTGCTAGTGATTAAAGCATAGGAAAATTTATGGGATGAAAAAAGATAATTATCAAGTGAAATTTTCCATGTATTTTCTTTTAATAATTCACTGTTATTGTTAATAAAAACAAATTTAAATTGAGTGTTTTTATTTAAATTAATCCCACAGATAAAATAATTTTCTTCATATTGTTTATAAACAATTAATTTTTTTAATTGGATTAAATTTTCTGTGAATGGGATTTTTTGTAAAAAAAACTGAATAAATATTTTTTCCACAATTGTTTGATCTTTTAGAGAACTTGAAATCACATATTGGAATGGATGCTCATTAATCTTTTTATTCATTGAATCTGAGTTAAAAAAATCATAAATCATTGTTGGAGAAACAAAAGGAAACAATTCTAATGTCATTTTTTCAAAAAATGAAACGGTATCTTTATTAGGATGGTCAAACATCAAATCTATGTGGAGATCATTGTTAGGAAGATTTTTTATAAAAAAATTAAAAAATTCTAACAAAGTAAATTTAATATTTATTTGTTCATGCTCTATCTGAAGTACATCTTCTAGTTTTGCAATAAAAGGGTTTTGATGGCTAGCGATACAAGTATAAAAAGGGGAATCTCCTGGTAAGTTTAATAAGGGATTTCCATTTGAATCACAGTCGCCTGATTTAACTAATTCTTTTTTAAAGGTATCGAAAATGGATTGATAGGGAGATTGTTCTTCAATGACTAAAGATTCATCATTACATTCAATATCTATTAGCACTGGTAAATAAGAGGTGTAAAGAGGATTTCTAAGGGCGTGGCTAAGGATATCAGGATTATTTTGCATAGATTCCAAAATTTTAATTGAATTTGTTAAAAAGTTTTTTTTATGCAAAATCTTACAAATAAAAAAAATAAAATACAAAAATAAAACACTTACTCTTATCTTAGAACTCATGAGGCATAAAATTACAGTATGGACTGGCATACGAGCAAGTCCTCTGAACATTTTTTGGAATGTGAAGGCTCTGCTCATCCTATTACCCATAACTTTTTTTAACAATTTAACGCAGAGACGGGGAGAAGGGGAGACGCAGGGAATAACATTTTAAATTATAATAATTTACCTAATCTATTTAAAATTTTCTCTGCGTCTCCCCGTCTCTGCGTTAAATTGTTAAAAAGTTATGGGTAATAGGATAGGCAGGGCTTTCGCACTCCAAAAGCATTCTGAGAGCTTTTCGATATTACAGGGCGCAGATTCAAAAAAAACATAAAGTCAATCTAGTTTAATACGTGTGCTTGTTCAGACTATAATTGTATGTAACGTTAATACTCAGGTTAGATTTAGACTGAATCCATACCTGATATGATGTAAAATTATATGTTCAGGTTGGTTTAATGGATTTATAATGGAATCCATTTGTCATCTCCACCTACGCTTTTGAACATTTTTTTTCTATCTTGTAATTTTTTTTTCGATTGAGAAGAAAGAGTTTTTTGGCTATTTGAAAGTGCATTTTTTTGATAAAATTTAGCTAATATATAACCGTAAGTTGCAAGCGCTTTTTTTGGACGACTTAAACTTAAGTACGCATGAGTTATATTTGTTAAATACTTTATTTCTCGTAATAGGTCAGGTGTAATCGCTTTTTTTAATTTTTCAGGATCATTTTTCAATGGCCCTAAAATGCTATTTAAATCTTCAGAAATTTTATAAATTTCGAATAAAGGATTGTTATATTTTCTATTCATAAAAAAATACTCTCTGTAAATTAGCTTTTAAAATTTTTTTATCAGTTATTTGGATTTTAACGATAAAGCCATTTTTGACGAGCGAAATTTAAAAGAATTTCATATGAGGGGATTTCAGAAAAAAAAGAAAAATCATTACAGTGAGAGTTAAACCAACCCACTAAAGATAAAGAATGGTTAACAGCACCAATGCAGCAAGCTCCAACAAACTGATTGTATCCAACTATTTGCCTAAAGACTTTAGGGTTAATCTCAACCGATTTACATTCAATGAGTAACAGTGGAAACAATGCATATTTAGGATGAAGGTCTTTCGCAAAAACAATTAAATCTGCCCTTCTCCTGGGAATTGATTTCATTCCAATTAAATGAGGTAAGTGAGACAAAGAAACTTCTAAACCGATTTGACCTTGAGGATATCCTAGATCATCGATAAGTTTTTTAATTAAGTTTTGTCGGATATTTTCTTCAGGTAAATCAGCCACCCAAATCTTGCGTATAGGACAGAAAAGTGATTTAGATGGCTTCATAATTTAACATGTAGGTTCAATAATACCATAATTACCGTCTTCTCGACGATAAATAACTTTCAGTTTTTGATTTTCTGTTTTAAATAACATAAAGTGATCTTTGGAAAGATCCATTTTCAAAATAGCTTCTTCTGTGGTTAAAGTTTTCAGAGAAAGAGTATCTTGTTCAACAACTTGATGAGTTGATTTGCGATGGTTTAATTGAAAGTTGTCCACTTCTTCTTCATTAAAATCATATTCATCATCAAAAGAACTTGGAATCACGTCTACAGTTATGTCTTCAACCACATAATTTCGAGAATGATGATCTTGAATTTTTGATTTATAACGAAGAATTTGAGCCTCTAATTTAGCTACAGCTTTATTTATGGATTCATACATATCTAAAGATGACGCATGGCTTTTAATTCTCAATTGACCAGCATGAAGAATAATTTCAGCAGTATGGATTAATTTTTGATTATTTAATACAACATTGACTTCGATGATTCGATTTAAGAATTTTTCAATTTTTGACACTTTATCAATCGCATAATCTTTCATTGCATCTGTCACTTCTAAGTGACGTCCTTTTACGTTGACAATATATTCAGCATCAATAAATTCTAGAGCTTTTTCTTTGCGATTCATATTATACCTCAAGAGTTACGTTAACAAAATTTGGTTGATAAGGAGTTGTCTATTACCATAATTTTATTATAACATTTGACTAATTGAAGGTGAAAAGAAATTATTATAAGATTTTTTAAAGAATTTGCACCGAAGAGGGCTCGAACCTCTAACCACCCGGTTCGAAGCCGGGTACTCTATCCATTGAGCTATCGGTGCAAAAAATGAGCTATTAATTCTTTTCCGTAGGATAACTTGGAGAAGATGGAATTTAATATACGAAAAGCATACAATAGTGTCAATATGTCTTATTCATTTCAAAAAACTGAAGGAATTATTTTACACCAAATTCCTTTTCAAAATTACGACAATATCCTGACTCTTTTTACTCAAGACGCTGGAATTATAAAAATTTTAGATAAAGGTGGTCGAAGTAAGAGAAAGGGGTCTTTAGGTATCAGTTTACCTTTGACTAAGGTTGAGGTCGTTTATATTGAAAAAAAGAGCGAAATTTTTTCGTGTAAGGAAATTTATTTACTCGATTCGTATCATTTTCTAAGAAATGAACTTGCTCATATCGCTGTAGGTTGTGATTTATTAAAAACAATACAAGTTTCACAATTTTTAAATAAACCAGCTACATCTTTGTATCAACTATTGAGTACTTACATTAATCACATACCAACGATATCTAATCCTTGGATTTTATCTGCGAGTTTTAAACTAAAACTTCTTAGACACGATGGGTTATCACCTTTCCCCCTTATTTGCAGTCAATGCCAATCTTCTATTTTCGATGCTGCTTTCAATATAGATTCAAATTGGATTTGTTGCCTTCCCTTACTATTGCAGGGGACTACTTGGAGTCAAGAAGAGATTGTTTTACTTTATCAATTAGCGTTATGTCAAAATTTTAAGGAATTATCAAGTTATTCCATCACGCCAGAATTTCAACAAAAAGTTACAATATTTTTTGATAACTGTTTGAGAAGCTAATTTTTCAATTGCTTACTTACGAAGAAAATGCTATTCTTTTCACATAATCTTAGCGAAAGTGGCGGAATGGTATACGCGCTACCTTGAGGTGGTAGTGAGGTTTTCCTCGTAGGGGTTCAAGTCCCCTCTTTCGCATCCATACATAAATCCGGGGATCTTATGGATTGCCGAGCCTATTGCACTGCTTCAGCCTATCATATAAAGCAAATATATGATTATTTTAAAAACCTGGATTTAAATCCAGTTCTATATCGTGATGTCGTCCATTTACCTGTTCAAAACAGCTCTGTTGGAGACATTTTCTTTTTTTCTTACGGTGCTGCCGTTTTTTGGGGATTAACTGAAATCGAGGAAAAAGAATTTCTTTCTAAAATAAAAAAATTTGAAGAAACTCATTTAGATCAATGGGATACAGATTTATTTACATATGTTTATGGAGAAACGCCAAAGATTGTTGATGATGAAATTATTTTACCTAATCGAGAAGTGGTTACAAAATTAGCGGTTTCTCACGGATTAGCTCAATCAGTAAAGTTAGGTACATTTGAAAATGCTATTCGTAAATCATTTAATCATACCAAGCATATCCCTAATGATTTAGCAAGTCATGGTAGAATCGGTCTTTCTAGAAAAGAAATTCGACGAAAAATGGGTGAGTTATTTATAGAAAGAAGTTCAGTTAATTTGCATGTGGACGTGTTAGACACGCCTGAATTTTTTTGGGAATATTGCGAATTAGAACCCTTGTATTCCATGACAGCAAATTATTTGGATGTTGAAACTCGGGTTGAAGTATTGAATCAACGTTTAGATGTTATGCATGAATTATTTGATATGCTTGGCACAGAATTGCATCACCAACACTCAAGTCGTTTAGAATGGACGATTATTATTCTTATTGTAACAGAGGTCATTTTGACGTTATTACGGGATGTTTTTAGAGTTATTTGAATCCAAGCATTAGACAGATCTTTTCCTAGATTTGTAGCCTAGACTTTAGTCTGGGCTTGTTTTTTCAGGCTTTAGCCTGCAAGTCCCGCTACTCTAATAAATAAAAAAAATTCTTTATAGAATTTTTTATGATAAATCTTACCGGGACTTGCAGGCTAAAGCCTGCAAAAACGAGCCCAGACTAAAGTCTAGGCTACAAAATAGTTGTGAAGCGCGTCAGCAAGCCATTACAGTTGAACACATCTTTTTACAGTATGATGAATGCATTGAAGCTTAAAAAAGGTTAAGTTTCAGCATTGATGGGTTTTTTTACTGCATTTATGATCAGGATACCCAATAAAAATATACCGCCAAAAATTGCTGTAAGAATAGTCAGAGAAAGAATTTTTTCCAGCGGTGAAGCGGAAAATATTAATTCTGGATTTAACACAGAGTAATGTTTTTGGAACAAACGAAAAACATAAGTTCCTATAGTTGCAGTGACTGTAACCAAAAAATAAAACACTCCTTGTTGAATATTTTGTTTTGAAGCAAGACGAAAATCTTTCTTATTTAAATAATTCATTAAAAATAACAAATTAACCCATGCGCTAATACTTGTTGCAAGAGCGACACTCGTTGCTCCCCATTCAAAATGAAATACAAAGAGGGTATTTAAAAAAATATTAATTCCTAGATTCATAAAAGATGCAAGAGTAGTCATTTTAAAATGACTTTGTGCGTAAAAAACCGGAACTAATATAAGAATAAGAGCACATGGAATTAATCCAAAATTATAAGCCCATAAACAGTACGTTGTTCCCACAAGTGATTCAATGTCAAAGTCGCCTCGAGCATAAATCAAACCAATAATTATATCTCCTAATACTAATAGAATAGCTGCTAATGGAAGTATAAAAACAAAAGTTTTTTGAAAGGCATACTGCAATAAAGGAATTGATTCTGCTTTGCGATTATTTTTTAAAGCTCGTGAGAGGGGAGGTAAGAGTGCTCCAGATAATGCAATTCCAAATAAAGCTAAGGGTAATTGTTGAATTCTCATAGCATACCATAAAAAAGCTGGCCCTTCTTCATTTGCATGCCAAGCAAAAATTGGATCAATTGCATTATTAATTTGAGAGGCGGATATTCCAAGGATTCCCAGAAATAATGGAGTAAGTAATTGTTTTAAATCAGGCGAACGTAAGTGAATATTTTTAAAGAATTGAACTGAAATATTTTTTTTTAGAATAGACCAAATTTGAGGAAAAGTAAATAGCCATTGGAATAGGCATGCTAAAACAACAACTCCAGATAGCCAAATCATAGCTTGGTCAGACGGCATTGATTGAAGGTTTAATACAGATATAATCCATATGAGATTAAAGGCCACCGGCGCAAAACTGGGAATAAAGTAATGTTTTTCGCATTGTAATAATGAGGCGTTTAATCCAAATAAACAAATAAATAAAAGGCTCGGAAGCATTATAATAGTTAAGGTGATTACTTCATTGTATGAAGAGTCAAATAATTGATAATATAAAGCGCCGTAAAGCAAGCCACATGATATTAGGATCGCTAACATTAAAAAGAAAGTGACACTAAGAATTAGATCTTTAAAGAAAGTAAACGCTCTTTGAGTGTTTTGAAGACGCAAATTTTCAAATTCAGGAATAAAAGCTGATTGCATAGCTCCTTCACCAAATAATCTTCTTAGTAAATGAGCAAACCGAAAAGCGATCATAAAAGCTGCAACAGACGGCTTGGTTCCAAATACATAAGCCATTGAAACGTCACGAACCATTCCCGAAATACGACTGAGCATTGTTCCGCAAAAAAAAGATTTTGCTGAGCGTTTGATGGTGTGGATCGTATCTGACATGATATAGTTCTAATTAAGTTACTTAGATATTACTTGGTAGTAGATTTATAGTCGATTAAATTTCAAATGATGCCTTTTTACAGCGTGAAAGCCTTAGGGATTGATCGATCGTAATTAACCCCATATTTCTAATATTGGGTTAGTTACGATCAATCAATCCTGAGAGCTTTGACGCTTAAAAATGCTTCATTTCAAATTTAATCGACTATATAGTCGATTAAATTTGAAATGAAGCATTT
>JAUXSJ010000327.1 GCA_030679615.1 Parachlamydiaceae bacterium
AAGCGTTGTATAGGTAGCACCTTACAAACGCAAAAGATCGAATCCCAAAAACAAGAAGGGATCATTATTGCTAACATTATTAATAAATGGAATTCTTACGGAAGATGCGTTTCGGTGAAAGTAGAATAATTACGTCAATTTAACGGGGAACTTTTACCCTGCCGAACAAAGCCGGTATATTGACATTTTTGTTCAAAACACCTCACTTTACCATATCTTTGTTAATTTTTTATTGTAGATTGTCCAGTGGAATTTTACTTAAATTAAAAGCCGAAACATTTACAACAAGTTAATTTGTTTTCAATAGATTTATAAAAATATTTACATTAGTGAGTATTTATACTAAAATTTTTCATTACGTTTTAATTTTTAAAAAATATAGGTACTTAATTATGCGATTTTTATATTTTACTATTTTATATATTGTTTTTTATAATAATATATCTTATTCTGCTGATCTTTATGAAACAATTTCATTGTTTGAAGAAGGCCAAGACGGCGAATCTATTACTCAATTTCTTGAAATTTACAACGAAAACAATAAGAATGAAATTGCTTTAGCCTATCTTTTTTATTACAAAACGCATGCTTCAAAGCAATTACAAAAAAGTATACCAAAAACAATTTATTTTGATTCGAACAATGATATTGGTGAATTTATTAAAATTCATTATATTCAACCAGGTATTATTTATAGAAATTTAAAAAAAACATACAACGAAAAAGAAATTTTAAAAAATAATAAAATAAAACTAAATCAAAAAAATAAAGATTATAAAAAACAATTAAAAAAAATTAACAATGATATATCAAATAAAGAAAAAATCATACTATCCGAATCTGAAAAAATTAGCAATCTTAATAAAAATTATCATAGTATGCGTGGAAATTACTTATCTTATAAATTAATATCAAGAATAAACAAAACATTGAATCACCTTGATAATAAAAAATTTGATATTGATTGTTTACCTGATTTTGGATTTTATTTAGCTGAAAAAGAAGTTATTGATTTTTTTATTAATATTAAAAAACCTATAAAAAATCCAATATGTAAAATTTTAGAATTTGTTAGCATTTACCATCTTATTTTTGCTGCTTCTACTTTTGATAATGACGCACTTAAAAAATTAATAGATATACCACGTGAAGACTTACAAATATGCTTTGATTTTCAGTTAACGCTTAATCCAAAATTGAAAAAATTTTTAAATTTTATGTTGTTAGTTCTTGATTGCTACAATGAAGCTATTGATAGTGGTTTATCAGGATTGGAACTCGATCACAAAATGTTAAGATTTGTACGTACAGAAAATAAACAAAACTTTAACATCTTGGATCCTATAAAAATTAGTAAAAAAATGATTGGAATGGGAGATTTGCTTTGTTGTGAATTACTTTTAGATACGTATACAGCTTTAAATGAAAAAAATATTTCATTTTATTATGCTTCGATAGGCGCTCAACGAGGGCAAGAAGCTTGCAGTCTTGAATACGCAAATTGTCTTTTAGAAAAAGATTTTCTAGACAGTGAGGCAAGAAAATTTTTTGTATCTTTATTAAAAGACAATATGCAAGAAAAAATTAAAGAAAAATTATATATTAATTTAGAATTACATTTTGTAAAAATTATTGAATATATCGCAGATAACTACAATAGTAATGATGATAAATGGAAAAAAACTATAAATGATTTGTTTACAAAAAAAACAATTAAAGAAATTCAATCTATCATTAATCACTCAGATAAAAATACAGAAAAAAATCTATTAGTTATTCTATTAACTTCTTGGATGATATATTCAAATATAGAAAATGATGATTCATATTACAAACAAAAAGGACTTGAATATGGTTATTTTATAGCTCAAAAAATTGATAATTATGAAATTAATTTTTTGTTATATCACATTCTTTGTAATATGAAAGAAGATTTTATTTTTCAAGAAAAATCATGTAACGAACTTATTAAAGAACAACTTAAAATCATTGTAAAAAAAACAAATAAAATTTTAAAAAATGATAAATCAATTCAAAAGGAAGAAAATTCGTTATGTGATATCAAAAAAAGAAACCTAGATGCAACATATAAATTAGTATCGATGTATTTTTCAGAAAAAAAATATAATAAAAACCTATCAAAAAATCTAAAATTATTAGATCATCTTATTGATGAAAATTATGGGGCTTCTTTTTTTATTAAAGCTGATTATGAGATTAAACAAAATAACTCTTATGATTTAAATGATATTATTAATTTGAATAAAAAAGGTATTGATCTATTAATTGAGCAGGGGATGCAACTTCCACTCAAACTTGTAGAAAATTTATCAATGATGCTTTATTCAATACAACAATTGACTGAAGCAAAAAAATATTTGCAAATTGCGTGTAGTTTAGGAAGTATTGTTGCGCCGAATATGCTCGAGCACATTCAAGATCTATCGAAAAAAATAATGGAAGTACCTAATTCCTTAGAAAAAGTTAACCCAGCATTCATCCCCGATGTAAATACAGATGTTTCTGAAGAAGCAGCTCCATCACTTTTGAGTGAATCATTAGAAACATCTGCAGTTTATTCGGATGATGATTTTCAAGAAAAGGATTTATCAAATTCCAATGATTTTGATCCAGAGCCCTGGAAAAAATATCAAAATAAAAAAAATAAAGAAAATGAACTACATATTAATATATTAAGTAAAAATATTGAATCTAAAAACGAAAATGAAAAACTTGATGAAAAAACAATTGAAAAAATGCATAAAATTATGGATAAAATTAATTCTAATTCAAAACCTTCTGCCAAATCTATAAAAAATTTAGCAGGAAAATTAATAAATTTATTTCCTGAGACTTCATCATTCACTCAAGGCAATGGGTCGAGAGCACAATATGAGATTAACGGAAAAAAACTTCCAATACACGAACAGCATAATAATCATTGGGGCAATAAAATGGACCCTGGACGTTTTAAAGATTTTAAAAATTTTTTAAATGAAATAACACTAAAATATGAGAATGTAAAAAAATAAGTTGATTTGTTTGCATTAGTTTATAATTTTTATAAAATTATTACAGTAGAAATAAGTTAAATGGAGATTATTTTGTATAAAAAAATTCTATTATTAATATCAATTTCTTTTTTTTAT
>JAUXSJ010000008.1 GCA_030679615.1 Parachlamydiaceae bacterium
AGTTTTCCACAGAAAGATTCTTTGTTGATGATTACAAAAGGCGATATGGTGCCTATTCGTTTTAAGGGAGGTCAAAAACCGTATCGTCTATATGTCAATAATTCATTGGAATACATCGATGTGTTTCAAAAAAAATTAACATTTTTGCCTAAAGATGAAGGTTTTTATACTTTAACATTGCAAGATAAAAATGGTGATTATGATTCTGTTAATATTGAAATTCGTTGGAATCAATGAGGTTTAGGAGTCCGTTTATAAAAAAAGGACTCCACACAACATAAATTTAACGAATCAGTAAATCGAAGACTGGTTCGTCAGGTTTACCAATAATTGCACGAAGAATGTTAGCTTCTTGAAGATCTTTATATATCTGTAATGTTGTCATTTCATCATTGTATAAAGATTTTACTTCAGGATAAACAGCAATATATCCTTCGCCTAAACTTTTAATGGCAAGTGCAAACTTGTTATTTGTTGAAAGCATCCTTTTGATATCTTTAAGTACGTTGTCTTCACCACGCGCCATTCGTTGTTCTAATCCGTTAATTTTTTCCTGCGTTAAATTTCTGTAATTAGTTTTAGTGATCTCTATAGTGCTAGGATGAAATCTGGGATCTCGATCTAATGGATCTGCTAGAAAAGAAAAATATTTTGTAAAAAATAAAGAAGACCAGGAATTATAATGATTGTTATCATCATTAGCTATTGTTGATGTATCAATCCAATAAAGTTTTAATGTTGTGTCATCATACATCAAATTGCCGCCGTGAGAATCTGGATGAATAATAAGGGGTTTGTTTTTATTTTTTAATAAATGGTCTAAGTTGCCAAATTGTTTTCCAATTGATTTAAACATTTGTATTATGTCAACATCATTCATATTAGGTATATTATATAATTTAACAGCTTCACCTTTTGCTTCTTCTTGAATAACACTCCATAAGTTGTTCGTATCAAGTGCAGCACTTGCAACAATAATCTTAGGAATTTCTGCATTATTATTCTTGGCCAATGTGTTAAGATTATTTATTAAATCAGAATCATTTTTGAGCGATTGTTTTTCTGCTTGAAAGCCGTATTTATCTTTAAACGTTTTAATAATTTTTGAAGATTGGTTGTCTTTCATAAATATAATCTCACGTGCAAAATATGTTTGCGGTTTTATAATTTTAGTAATTTTAGCTTCGATGCTTAATTCACCTAAGTTTTTGAATTCTTGTATAATTCTATTGATTCTGGTAGTGTCTGCAGCAGAATATCCCCGCTCTCTAAAATTGAACGAATCTTGTAAATTCGCAATATTAACGTTTTGATTTACGCGTGAAGATTGTTGAATGGCTATATTATTATTGTTGTTTTCTAAAACATTATTGTTACGATTTGCTTGTTGAGGCTGAAGGATATCATCGTCAGCATTATAAACACGTAAACCTTCAATAAAAACACTGCCATTTATAAGGATTTTATATAAACATTTTTCTGTAAATTCCGAATAGACGTCATACGAACTTGTCGGCTTTATTTGTATGCGTTTTCCACTTAAAAAAGCATTTTTTAATATATCCGCATTACGGTATAGCTCAGTGTTTTTACTTATATATTGGTTGTTTCCGCCACGAACTTTAAATAAATGACCTATATATTTAAAATTTTCTCCTTCATTTTTAGCATTCGCAATAAATTTTTGAATGACAATATGATGATTTCTGTTGTTACTATCGATTACTGGCCACTCAAAAGAAAATGAATCACGCGACTGAAGCAATAATCCAAAACAAAAAATTGTAAATAAAAATAATTTTCTCATTTTTTTCTCCATTGATTATAATTTGTACTTAATATAAATTGTAATAAAAAAAAATTAATTTTGTATTAATGTATAATGTGTTGGTGGAATGCATCCCATACGAACAAAATCCTTTTCAACGTTTAAGTTAAAAAGGATTTTACATTATCGCATCTGAAGAGCTGGAATAGCCCCTCAGATCACTTTAAAGAAATTATAAAATTGGTCTTAGGATACGCGTAACACCACAATTCGTTAGATCTACTTTGCGCCATACCAATCCGTTTCTCGCACCGTTAAAGCCACTATATTGCGTTAATTCTACAATAATAACTTCATTTGGATTATTGCTTGGATGTGGATCTACAATGGTCATCACATGACCTTCACATTCCGCATCAATCGGACGTTTGACTAAAATATCCCCTGCTTGACGATCATTATTATGTGTTACAGCTTCAAACATCTTAGATAGTTTTTCTGCAATTGCTTTATTGCCTTTATTGAGACTCTTTTCACGTGGTGATAAAAGTCTTTCTTTACGATTATTCTTAATATAATGCGTAGCGATTTGACCATCTGCGGCTAATAAATCGTAAGCACCTGCAAATTGCCATGACATTGCTCTATTGCCTTGAATCCATTCATAATTAGGAAAAAGCTTACGCAAAATCATAATCGAAAAACCAGAACAATCAGAATAAATCTGTGTCATTTTCCTGATACATTAAGATTATTTGGTAAATTTGCAATTTCTTGTTTAATGGTTTTTGTAACATCGCCATGTTTAATATAATTATGTGCAGGTGTATAAAAAACATTGTCTACAACCAAAGTGGTTTTTTTAAGAATATTTTTTATTCTTGCATCACTGTTTGGAAGCGTGTGGGGATAAAGACCACCAATTTTCTTAAGTAATTCTTTAAAATCATCCATAGAATTATTGTTTTTTGACTGAATGGCAGCGATATAATATTGTGCAAAAAGCAAAGAAATAGAATCTGACCCCTTTAAAGATTTTAAATCATCGTGGAGTTTTCCTTGTAACAAAGTTGGATAGTTGTTAATAAATGTAATAGCTTTATTAATTGTTTTTCCTGGATATTTAATTTGATCTTTATAATCCAACCCAAATTCTTCATCACCTTCGCTAAAACCAAAAGCTTCAACTTGTTTTAAATAGCTAAGATCTTGATTCATTGCATTAATAATATCAATTTTTGCAACATTTCCATGTTTTTGGATATAATCAGCAAAAAGGATAGGATCTTGAATATCAGCAAGATCAGCCGCTTTCATATAATCAAAAGCATGTTTTAAAATAGGATGATTTTTATGTGTTTGTAACAAATTGTTAATAACGGATGCTTTAACGCCGCCATAATTTTCTGAAAAAGGCGCACCACGTCCAAGATTTCTATCAATCCAATTTGACACGAGGTCTTGATTTACACTTGGTAATTGATTAGAAACAATTGGTTGTTGAACAGGATTGTTATTATTGTTTATTTGAATTGGTTGAACAATTTCGCCTTCTGCATTATAAACGCGGAAACCTTCTATAAAAGTTTCACCATCAACAAGAATTTTATATTTGCAACGTTCCTCAAAGTTCTTATATACATCTTTAGAGCTTGTTGGTTTTATTTCGATGCGATGACCATTTTCAAAAGCATCTTTTAAAATATCTATTTTGTTATATAAAGGTTTGTTTTCTTGTTCGTTGTGCCCATTAACATCACGAACTTTGAACTGATGACCTATGTATTGAAACGTAGATCTTAAGCTTTTTGCATTAGAAATAAACTTTTCAATAACTGGATGATGATATCTGTTTTGGCTATCGATAACTGGCCAATTTACAGAATATGAATCTGTGGATTGACAAAATAACGCCAAACCTAAAATCGAAGATAACACTAATTTTTTACGCATTTTAAATTCCTATATTTTATATTTAAATTAATAATAAAGTAATTGTATAGTATATTTTAATAAAAGTCAATATTA
>JAUXSJ010000014.1 GCA_030679615.1 Parachlamydiaceae bacterium
AATCCATTTAACCCTGAAACAAATATCAGCTACAAATTGCAATCAGCAGGAAAAGTAAGCCTAAAGGTTTATGATATGCTCGGAAGAGAAATTGTAACTCTCATTAATGAATTCCAGCAAGCCGGTGTTCATAAAGCGAAATTATTTGCACAAAATTTTGGTCTAGCTTCGGGTGTCTATTTCTATACTTTGCGCACAGGTGATTTTGTTCAGACCAAGAAAATGATGTATTTGAAATAAGTAAATATTAGTTCGACAGGTCTGCGGCAAGAAAAAAATGGCCATCCTATTAATGTTGCATGACCTGTAGATTATTTCTTAATAAGTCATGTTACGCAGAACTCTTCTTTATTAACCCCGCCATTTATGGCGGGGATGGAACAAATGTCGGCAACTCAGGCTTTAGCCATTATTTTGGCTATTAATGGGCTAAAGCCCAAGTATTTGGTCTTATTTTAACCACCCGGCATAAATGCCGGGGTTACTTGATACGCAATATGCGTAAGGTGAATTAATAATTATGGTAAACAATTACTTGCAGACCCTAAAATATTAAGACTAAATCATGGCGAACCCGCCTTCAGGAGAGGCAGACTTGTCGAACTAAGACACTACAAACTAAATTGTCACATTTCGATAGACTTAGTGTGACACTTGATCAAGTATTTTGATGTCTCAACTTATTATTACCGAAGCTTTTGATAGTAGTGATATAGTCAACATTAACCGACAAAAAAAATGATAATGATGCGAGAGAAAATTAAAAAATATGCTTTAGGTTTTGTCATACTCATATTGAGTTTCAGTTTGCATCCGGCTATCTATAGTCAAGATAGAAACGATGGCATGGCTTCAATAAACGCCTCCGCAACTGATTTTGCATATCCGCAATCAATTTATGTTGATTCTAAAAGCGGACACATCTGGATAACTGATCTCGATAACAACCGTGTCATGCGTTTTGATGTTTCAACACTTACAGATATTAAAAACAAAAATGTGAATCAGAATATTCCTACTTCGTTTAGTTTAGCGCAGAATTACCCAAATCCGTTTAATCCGAGTACAGTTATCAGCTATAAGCTGTCGGAAAACAGTTATGTAACTTTAAAAGTTTACGATCTTTTCGGAAGAGAAGTAGCAACACTTGTAAACGAAATCAAGCAGTCCGGCAACTACAAACTAACATTTAACTCGCTGCATCTCGAGCGCAGTAGAGAGATGCCAAGTGGTGTTTATTTCTATTCTTTGCGTGCTGGAAATTTTACTGAAACAAAAAAAATGTTGATGATTAAATGACCTTAGTTAGTTTGTACACAAAAGTATTAATCCTTGTTTTAGTTTTTTTTACACTAAATACATCTGCGTTATTTTGTCAAACGCCACTTTTTAATAATATGCCTGCTAACGGCGTTTTAGGACAGAGCTCATTTACTTCAAATCAATCTGGAACAAGTTCATCTAATCTAAAAGCGCCTTCTGGAGTTGCCGTTGATCCGACAACCGGCAAAGTATTTGTGGTTGATAGATATAATAATCGAGTTTTGCGATGGAACTCAAACTCTAAAATGAATAATGGTGAACAAGCAGAAGCTGTTTTCGGTCAGCAAGATTTTCTCAGTTCATCTAGCGGGTTATCATCTTCAAAGTTTAACGATCCGCTTCGATGCTTCGTTGATAATAGCGGATCTTTATGGGTCAGCGATTATCTTAACAACAGGGTGTTAAGATTTGATAATGCTTCTGTAAAGCCAAGCAGTTCTTCAGCTGATGCAGTTATTGGTCAAACAGATTATAATTTTAATACATCCGGAACTTCATCATCAAAATTAAAAGGACCGGTAGGAGTTTTTGTTGATGAAAGCGGAAATCTTTGGGTAACAGATAGATTAAACCACCGAGTTTTGATGTTTGAACAAGCGGCAAAAAAACAAAATGGTGCTTCTGCTGATAAAGTTTTAGGACAGCAAGATTTTAATTCCGGAGCCAGCGGCTTATCTGCTTCCAAAATGAACCGGCCGATGGGTGTTTATTTGGATAAACAAGATCATCTTTGGGTTTGCGAAGATGATAATAACCGTGTTCTTAGATTTGATTATGCTTCAAAAAAAAATAATGGCGCTAGTGCAGATGGAGTTTTAGGTCAACCGGATTTTTCTACTAATCAAAAAAATTATTCACGTAACGGTGTAAGCAATTTGCGCGGTGTGTTTGGTGATGATGCCGGTAGGATTTATCTCGTTGATGAATCAAATCAAAGAGTTGTAATATTTAATAATGCTGCGAGCAAACCTAATGGTGCTTTTGCAGATTATACTTTGGGTCAACCGGATTTTGGAACCAATCCAATTATCCAACAAGAAATTTATGATACAAGCACACTTAATTATCTTTTATTCATGCCAAGAGTTTCAACTGCTGTAATTAATGGAAAATATCCCGTAATTATTTTCTTGCATGGAATTGGAGAGCGTGGAAACGATCTATGGAAAGTTAAAAATGAAGGACTTCCGAAAATATTAGATGGCAAAAACGATTTTCCTTTTATTGTTATTTCGCCTCAATGCCCTTCAACAACGGAGTGGTATTATAATGGAGGTATGCAGCCAAAACTTGATAAACTGATAGACAGCATACTTGTTCGCTATCCGGCGGATACAAACAGAATCTATTTAACCGGCTTAAGTATGGGTGGAATAGGAACTTTGGATTTTGCAATACGTTACCCCAAAAGGTTTGCCGCTATTCTTCCAATTGCTTTTAGAATTGAAGATGGTTGGGATTTGTGCAAAATTAAGGATATACCTTTTTGGGGTTTTCACGGAGAAAAGGATAATGTTATTCCGGTGAATAAAGCTCAAACTGTTGTAAATATTTTAACTGTTTGCGGTGCTAATCCAACTTTTACTTTGTACTCGGATTTGTATCATGATGCTTGGACGAGAACATATACTAATCAAGCTGTTTATGATTGGTTGTTGACTAAGAAAAAGCTTTGAGAAAATGAAAACTCAAATGAAATATCTAACAAAATATCTTTCATGTTTAATTACTGTATCATGGTTTGCAGCGTATAACTTAACGCAGGCACAAGTAAACATTGAATCAGTAGCCAAATTACAAGCAGAAGTTTCAGCAAATTCAAAAGTATTCTTTGAAGGATATAATTCTATTGTTAGCGGAACTTACACAGCATATGAATCTCATCGGAGCGGAAATAAAAGAGATACATCTTATGTTTCAAGAACATCCGGTAGTGAATCAACAATTGAGTGGAAAACAGCTTTTGTTCCCGCATCGGTTAAGAATAGTTCTGTATCATTTATTTGGACTTGCGGCTTTGGCAATAATCTTGGCTCAGAGGTTTTTGATTTATATGTAAATGATGAATTGTCACTAACTTTTT
>JAUXSJ010000022.1 GCA_030679615.1 Parachlamydiaceae bacterium
AAATCTGCCATTGAATTTTTCAACAAAAAAATCCATTCGCCTTACCAAATTCATGATCTAAAGATGCCTTCAGAAGAAAAAACGATTCAACCATTTGGTCAGTTGTATTGGAAAAATGAATACATTTTTTCTCCAAAAAAAATGTTTAATGATCTTTTAAATGATCTAAAATGAAAATTTAATTTTCATTTACAATAAGTTTTTTTCAAGATAGATATTAGACTTCTTACGTAATTCGCTTTGGTTTGAAAAAAAGCTATTTTTGATCAAATTTCCGATAAATTTTGAGAACAAATGTTTACATAGGGTCGAACAATTTTATCTGAAAAAATTGCCAAAAAGGGTTTTTTTTAACAAATCGATTTTCGAAAGAAGTCTACTATTAAAAAAAGAAATTTGGAGAGATTTAAGATGAGGCCGAGAAATGCCACTTTAAAACGCATTCTTCGAGAATTACGATCTAAAAATAAACGAAATTCTTTAGCTGAACGATTGAATCGCCTGTTAAATTTAGCCAAGAAAAAAGAGGTTACACTAAAAGTTGTCATGGATATGTTGTCTGGTAAAGGACAAGCTGTTTTATTAATTCTGTTTAGCTTACCTTTTTGCCAACCTATTCAAATTCCAGGATTTTCCACACCATTTGGTATCATACTAGCTTTTATCGGTTTAAGAATTGCTTTTGGTCATCGAGCATGGTTTCCAAAAACATTATTAGATAGAAAAATTCCCTATCATGTCTTAAAAAAAATTGCGTCCATTGCCATAAAAATTACTGATAAATTGAAGTTTTTAATTTCAACAAGATTAGTTTGGCTTGTTCAGAAACCCATATTACATATTCTTCATGGATTAACCATCACCTTTTTAGCTATTTTTTTGTCTTTGCCATTGCCGATTCCCTTTACAAATTTACTAGCAGCTTTCCCTCTTTTAGCTTTTGGGCTTGGTCTTTTAGAGGATGATGGATTAATGATTATCATCGGATATTTATTAGCTTTTTTATGTTTTTTTTCATTTGTTGCTTTGATTTGGTTAGGTAAGGCCATTTTATAATGAAGCGACTTATGAGAGGTTATTTAACTAGTTTAATGCAGAAGACGGGGCGACAGGGGTGGAGAGAGTGGTCAGGGAGTCTCACCCTGATGCAGGCCGGGAGAGTGTGGCTATTTCTGGTTGGAAAATAGAATGTGAATATTTGAAGGTAATCAGGCCGTCCCGGCCTGATGTGAATGATAAACTAAACTAGAATCAAGCCGTCTCGTCCTAGTACGTGTATGCAAATTATTTTCTTATTCGAAATGTCGCCTCAGATAAAACCCTGTTTAGCCCTAGCTCCAACGCTTCGACAAGTCGAAGCTTGGGAAAGCGGTGACAAGTCACACGCACTCCAAATTTTATTAGTTTTTGGGTGAATGTGGAGTGCGATGACTTGTCATCGCTTTCCTAAGCTTCGACTTGTCGAAGCGTTGGAGCTACGGTTGGACAGGGTTTTATCTGAGGCGACATTTCGAATAAGAAAATAATTTACGTACACGCGCTAGGATGGTTAATCTGGGCGGTTTTTTGTTCAAAACCCCCTATAGAATGTGTTCCATTTTACGTCCACTTTTAGGAGTAAAATCGAATCAAAATTAAAAAGGCTATTAACGAGTCAATTTTAGCTTGATTAACCAGCCTAATCTCGTCCCTGAATCTATTTTGGCTATCAGGCCGGGACGGCCTGCCTACCTTTTTAATTACCCCTGCCATCTCTTCGTTAAACTTCGGGTATAAACACTCTTAAATCACATTAATTATAAATGAGGATTACAATCATTAATTCACAATTTTCTTTTACTTTTATATTTTCGTCATTATCTTACTTACCTTCATATATATTGGCAGACTAAATCGATTGCTAACACACTTTCTAATGAGATAACAATCCTATGACTTTTCCCAATCTTCATTCATTACCGCCTTTAATACCATCGACAGATACTTTTTCAGTAAATTCAGATATCAATAATTCTTCTAACATTATTGAAAACAGTCATGAGAATAAAAAAAATTCCTTCATTTTATTTCCCTTCTCTGAAGCCGATCAAAGACGAAATGATTTTTATGATAAAGGAATATGTGATTTGTATGGAAAAGTTACAGAATCATTTAAATCCTTGCCAATTTGTCCTTCTTTAATTGACCCAAATATTTTCCAACCCCTTATCAAACAAATTCAAGAAATTCTGACATTAAAACGTGTTATCTTAAACACTTCATTAAAAATCAACGAAAAATCATCGATTGACGTCTCTATTACGACATCTCTCGAAGAGCTTTTTCAGCATGTTAATCAACTTTCTAATCAAAATAAGTTATTTGAGCCCGTTCTAAATACATTTTTTAAAATCATAGACTTTTATTTAATTGGAAGCTCTGTTCTTCCTCTCTTAGGAAAAGAAACGTTACAAGCCATCACAATCCACTCTTTTGGTCATATATTTAATGAAAATCAGATTAAGGAATGGTTTCATCAAAAGACCCTACAACATTTTTTTTCAAATACAGGTAACGATCTTGATATAAGAATCATCATTTCAAACTCTCGAATTGAATCTGTTGGTACACTGAGCGATATCTTCCTTAATTTTTTGTGTCAAAAAATTCCTCAAAAGGTTTTTTCTTATCTTCAAAGGCATTCTCCTTGGGAGGAAAATCTAAATACAATTTTAAGCTCTTATCTACTCACTTCTGGTGCTATTAAAAACCGTGTTAAGGTGAAAGATGATTATACGACTTTTGCTCTCATTGGTTTAAACACCGATTCTTTACCGATTGATATTAATTGTGTGGGATCTTACTTAAATGAGAAAACAAAGGAAATTAAACCAACTTTAGAGTTCCCAAATTTGACAAGCTTAAATTCAATGTCTATTCCACTAAAACAATTTCTGAATTCAGATTCTTCTATAAAATCCTTTTCATTTTTTTCTTTTCCTTTTGGAATTCAATCGCTTTTAGACCTTTTATTCAATTGTGCCACTCCAACGACTCATAATCAATTTGGTTGGAGACATTTTTTGCGTAAATATAATCGAATGCTGGATCCCAATGATGAGAAAAAAATGGTTGATTCAGTTATAGAATTTAAACATAAAAAAGACTTTAAGATTATTTCTAAACATAAATACTTGCCAAATCCCGCTGATATTCAAACCATTGGTGGATTTATTTATCTTTTACTAGCAAATGATTTTATAAAAGTAGAAACGGAAGCTCCAACAGATCCTTTTATTTTATCTGAATATCTTTTTAAAGCTTGTTTATCTCTTACAACTTATTCTGAAATGAATGATCAGGATTGTTTAAAACTATGGGAGTGTGTTGATCAGTATTATTGGAAACCTTTAAATCGTTCTGCAAAAAAAGAATCTCTTTTTCACTGCATAAAAATCGCGATATTAGAAGACAGAATTCCTTTTAGTGTTTTATTAGCCTATATAAATCTTTTAGGTTACTTATCCTATCCTGATTTGGCTACAACTCATTGCAATACCCCTATTATTGATCTGAAGGTGCCTTTTTCTGTATTTCTTCCGATTCGATTACAATCAGACAGTGAAACAATTCAAAGATATTTTGAGAAAAATCTATTCCCATCATCGCTTCAAAGCATCCATGCTTTTTTTAACCCACCTTCAGAATTATCCTTAATCGACTTTCCTTTAACTAAATACTTTAATCAATTTAATGTGAAATCTTCGATTCTTAAAAATACGGTTGAAAAGCTAATCAAAGGGAAAAACTCTACTTTAAAACTAATTGGATTAGAGCTCTATTTATCTTTTTATTCATTTTCGCCTGATACATCTTTTTTATTTTATGACGTTATTTTTGACTTTCCTTCAATTTTTTCAACAACTCAAGCACAAAAACATCTATTAACAATTATCAATGCATTACATCAAATTTCCCAAAATGAATTTCAAGATGCTATTCCTATCATAAAAAAATGTTCCTTACATAATTTAAAGGAATCGAACCTCATTGAATGGTTAAATTTATTTGTAGAAACGAATTCAGATTACTCCCTTAAATTAGCGTATTTATTTTTCCAACAACATCGAAAGCATTTTTCAAATCATTCGTACGAAGACTACTGGCCACTTTTTGCAAACCTTACTGTAAACAATATTCATCGTGCATTCTCTTTATTTCATTATCTTCAACAACACTCATTAAGTTTTAAATCAAATGTAATAAATTTTATCATTCCTTTGCTCACACAATATCAAAAACAACCCTCTCATATAAAAATTCAAAGTTCTTTACATGTATTTAATGTTTTGCAATTTCTTTTTGATCAAGAAAATATCGTGGCATTTAAAAACCAAGAACAACAGATTAATTTTGCACGATTATTAAATGTCTTCTTTCAAGAACACTCTTCAATCAAAGCATTTGAAAATGATCTTGATTTTT
>JAUXSJ010000040.1 GCA_030679615.1 Parachlamydiaceae bacterium
CGTTTAACATATTCACCTTGTATGTTCAAATCACAAATAAATATGTCATAACTTTTTTCATTTAGGCATTTTTCTAAAGCATCTAAATTGTCTATTGCATCTTCAATGATATAATCTGAATCCTTTAACATATAACCAAGAGAGGTTTGAAAAAAAGGATCATCTTCTAGAACCAACACAGTAATTTTTTCCTTCTTCACTTTAATTCTTCAATTTTATAGTTTAAACCAAAATATTATTTTGGATGGGTTAATGTCTTAATTTTCAGATTATAAAAATGAAGAGTAATAATTTTATAATCTTGAACTTTACGAACTACTCAATTGTTTTTTTTTAGTTTTTTTTACAACTGATTTATTCTGAAGACAAAGATTATTAAATATTTTTTTCAAGAGTTACTGGGCAAGACTATTTGTACATAAATGAACTTAATTTGGTGGAACTTTAAATTAAATGTACATTGCTGTGTCTTTTTACACCCAAATTTGTTAATAAATGTACAATTGGCACATGGTGAAATTCTGTAGTAAAAGGCAAGATGGTATTCTTTTTTCTATCTTTATTCAGTGCAAATATAAATTCATGTAAAAATTTATTTAGATATTTTTACTGCTATTTATTCAAGAAATCTTAAAATCTTCTGAATGTTGTTCTAGATTTGGTGATTTTTACTATTGAGTTTTTTCTAAAATAAATTATCAAAATTTATTTGAGGAGATTACTTTTTAATAGAAGTTATTAAAGACGTATGTTTTGAAGGCAATGAGGTTTCGCCTAAACTTGTGAAAATCTATATGCTGAATATTATAAATCATTGAGTTTCTCCTTGAGAAAAGTACCTTTCTTGAAATGTTTTTCTTTTCACCAATTAGCAAGTTTATGAATTTTACTTGCAAGAAAAAATCCACATAATGATGCTTTATTTAGCTGTGAATAAAAACCTTTTCATTGTTCAATTTTCTTTTTGGATTACTTTCAACTTTATAAATTGATTAATTAGAGCAATATGAATATCTGGGCACTTTTTACCTATTAAGCAAAAGTATCCCCATTTTTTTAAGACTTGTGTATTTAATACCATTTGTGTTATTTTCAATTTGAGCGTTGTGCTATATCATTGCGACATAATTTAAATTTTACCCTATAAAATTTCTAGCAATAGCAGCATATGTTCGAGATAAAAATAATTCCTACTATAGATGAATCTTCAGAATACAGTGAGGTAATTGGAATAGAGTATTTGGTTTCGAATGAAAATTTTATAGCTGTAAAATCCCTTAAAAGATTGAGTACTGAGAATCAAAATCAGATATGTCAGCACATTAGATCTAAAAAAATAGTTTTGAGTCATACGATTAACAAGGAGTGTTACTATATATTTATTAGTTTCGCAATGATTTCGAATGTCTTGAAAAAACCCGGAAGTAAGATCAAACTTGATAAAATAATTGAGCAAAACTTATTGAATAATACAGTTCTAGTTAAGTTGTTAGACATCGAAATGGATTTCTATTCTACCCTAGACCCCAGTTTAAATGTTAATAATTCAGCCAATCTAGCATTAGTTCATCAGTGCGTTCTGGTTGTTTTAAGGAATATTCAAAAAGTTGCTGGCGAAATCAAAAGTAACCTTAACCACGTCACTGTACAAGAACTTCATAAACTGGAGGAATGGGTTTTTTCAAATTCTCATTTGCCTACTCCCACTATTGACGAATTGGCTGGTAAATTAAACATGAGTGCTTCAAAGTTTAAGTTGGTTTTTAATGAGGTTTACGCTTGTTCTCCTCACCAGTATTTTTTAAATATCAAATTAAAAAAAGCTTGCAATACTTTACATTTTACAGAGCTTTCTGTTTCTGAGGTGTCTTTTAAGTATGGTTTTACTCACCCATCAGGATTCTCAAGATTTATTAAAACAAAACTTGGCGTTAGTCCTTTGGAATTTAATACCAAAATAAAATATTAAATAAGATAATCCATTTTTTGGATTAAAAAATAAAAATTGTGTGGATTTAGTAGTGTTACATCCATCTTGGTTTCCGGGGTGGGTGTTTTTTTTTAGAATTGAAAATAGGGTCATAGCAAAACATAGCTTGAGTAAATCGCTTTTTTATTAATTTGAAATTGCCCTATTTTGAATTTAAAACACTTCCGAAGTTTTTCATGCGATTTTCTTTCGTTTGAAGTGTTAACTTCATTTTTGAATTTAGTGGGATACGATTCCTTATTTACGTTCTCAAAAAGTATGCAATCCGAAATGCAAAAAGAGTACGATGCCAAATGGAATGCCTACCAAAATAAAATGCCAACCAAAGCAGAATTTTTTTTAATGCTCCAGCAGTCTATTACGACCATTTAGACCATATTACCAATTTCTTTGACGCTATTCGTATAGGAAAACCAGTAACCGAAGATGCCGGATTCGGTTTTAGAGCTGCCGCCACTGCATTTACATGTAATGAAAGATATCTTCAGAAAAAAACACTGAGTGGGATCATTTATACCTGAAGTTTTAAAAGATTGTACATACATAAGAAAGCTAGTATTTTCTTGCTTGCTTTGTTATAAGTAGTTCAACCCTCTCCAGTCAAAAAACTTATACACATTGTTAGCTTAAAAAGCCGAGTAAAACATTGCAGATATTTAAAACCCAGCAAAAAGGTGATTTTTTAGCATTCTTTCCTTAATTAAGATTCATATCATAAAAGAAAACCTAAAAAACCAATTTCTTTTTTAATGCCTTTCTTGATTTTGATAATCCTCTTTTATCAAAGTCATCTTGAACAATATAATTAGTATTGCCTCGGCTTTTCCTAGCAAAAAATCAATTCCTTTTCCTTGTTTTGGTTTCGGTAAAAACTTACAATTTCCAAAACCACCTGAGTAAGGATGAACATATTTATCTAAATTCCAATCTTTGTCTCGCTTAAAAGTAGAATTACAAGTTTTAAATGATGGAATTAGATTATAAAATGACAATGTTAAGAAGAGATATTTTCTTTGAAAATGGAAATCATCAAAATTTGTTCTGGTATTTCCTTTGTTTTCCCCCTTTCCAATTACGTTAAATATAAATTGTCCACTACATAGAGACAAGCATTTACTTGCAGACTGTTAGTCAATGAGGAAGCATTATAGTTACCCCTAAATTTTGACATAATTAGTTAAGTTGAAAATACTAATTTTGGTAGGATGAAATAAAAAGCAATCTTGTGATGAGAAATAAATCTCATTTTTAGCTCTAAATTCCGATTTTGTAACACAAAATGTTTCACATTTCAGTCCTTTTACTAAAACTTTGAGCCTACCCTTTTCAAAAATGGGAGGTGTACACATAAAAAGTGGCCATTAATTAGCAATGAAGGCCGTTTACAGTGGTGTACACAGTGGTGTACACAGGGTGTAAACAAAAGTTAAATTTCTATTAATTTTCCATGTATACATGGTGTACACACTTAAGAGTATAAAAAAAACACCCAAGGATTTGAGTGTTTTACAAAGGATTTTACAAAACGTTTTACATATTGTTTTGCGATGGTAGGTTTGACCTACTGTTTCTCCAATCGTCGTTGTTATTCATCTTCTTTTTTGCGGAAACAATAATCCAAATGCTGGTAACGACACCTAAAACAATAATTAATATGTACATTACTTTATTATCTACCTTTTCTCCTTCGACTG
>JAUXSJ010000045.1 GCA_030679615.1 Parachlamydiaceae bacterium
AATCATGCGCACGGCTCTTGAAATACTGCATTCCGGACACCATGTGTGTATGAATAATAACGTAGAGACAGCATGTTAAGGCAAGTCAGAAACTTGAGTTATAAAATTGCAATTAAGACATTTTTTCTTTGATTAACATAAGAATCTTTTTTTCCCTAAAAAGAACTCCAGAAAAAACAATTAAAAAACCAAGAGATAATTTACACATTAGAGTTACCATCAAGCTATCAGTAGATATAGATGCTATTGAAAAAAACATAAAAATTGATAGTGCCGCATGATACAAAATCTCCTTTTTAATCCTAATAAATATCAACCTATACGAAAAAGATACTGTTATAATTGTTGTAGCAAAGCAAGAGATGAGAGTTGCCCATGCTGCCCCAATAACATTATATTTAGGTACTAAAAATATATTTAAAAAAATATTAATGAGTACACCTGTAGACATAATTGCAAATATTGCTAGTGTTTTTTTATGAACATATAGACCTGCATTTAGAATAGTATTTAATCCTAAGAATAATGAGCCATAAAGGATCAATGGCGAGAAAGAAGAAGCTTCAATATATTTTTCTGAAGCGAGAAGCACAAAAAGGTCTCTTGAAACCGCAAAATAACCAAAACACATAGGAATAATCCCAATCAACAAATAATAGAAACTATCCTGTAAAAAAATCTCTGTTTCTTTCTTCCCTTTAGCAGCGTATATTTTTATATAAATAGGGACAATAGCATATGAGACTGAAAAAGTTACAAGATTTGCTAAATACATTGCGAGATTATAACCTACAGAATACAAACCAAGTTCTTTTTCTCCATGATAAAAAAGTATTATATATCGATCTGCATATGATAGGAGCAGGTAAGAAATTTCAGAAAATAGCAAAGGAAGGCCAAAGGAGCTTATCTTACGTGCTAAATCAATAGAAAATAAATTTATTTTTATTTTATAATTAGTTATCAACCAATGGACAAGGATTAAAAATATTATATATTCTGCGATTATTGCTCCTATGAAATACCCATAAAGTCTTTGTATAAAATACAATAACAAGGGCAATCCTATAGACACTTCAAAAATTCTACTAAGGAAATTTAGAATGTTTATTGTCACTGTTTTATAATTTGCTCGCATTAAATTTAAACATATAATATTTATAGGTCTAACAAAAAGATATAATGTCATTAATAAAAAGCATATTTTAAATTCTGGTGCTATTTTAAGAATATCATATAGAAAGGGCAAACCTGAGATGTAAAGAGTAGAAGTTATTAAAGAAAGTAAAAGGCCGCCTATAACCAAAGAGGAAGAGAACACGGCCCGTCTACTATTATCATCTGCATATTCCTCATGAAACCGGATAATTCCATCCGACAGTCCTAATTTCCCGACTGTTACTGCCATAGCCATTGTGTTGGTTATAAGTGTTAGGATCCCATATTGCTCTACTGATAAATTTCTTGTAAGAATTGGGAATGTAAAAAAACCGATGAGAAGAATAGAGGCACGGCCCGTTATGAAATGGCTAAAATGCTGAAAAAAAGTTCTCTGATTTCTGTCTGCAGAAGTCACTGATTCCCCGCAGAGACAAGAGATTCGTATAATTCTTCATGAGATTTTGTCATTTCTTCTAAAGTAAACTTTTCGCGAACTCTTTTAAGAGAACGACTACCCATCTCCTTCCTCATTTTTAAGTTTTGCCATAGCTTATATATGGCATCGCTTAGCAACCTTGGGTTGTTGGGTGGGATGACAATTCCGTTGTAGCCATCAAGAACCGCCTCCGCATTCCCGCCAACGTCGCTTACAATTAGAGGAAGACCCATTGCCATTTTTTCAATTATTGAATTAGAAAATCCTTCATTGCTACCTGGGATTAGGCATGCGACATCTAGTGCTTGCAAATATAGTCGCACATCGTTTACTGGCCCCGAGAAAAAAACCTGGCCACCAATTCCTTTTTCCCTGACATAATCCTTAAAAAGTCCCAAAAGAGGGCCTCCGCCTACAATTACCAGCTTTAATTCCTTTATTTTTTCAGCAGCTTGCTCAAAGCCAGCAAATAATACATCATAATTTTTTTCAGGCCGCATCCAGGCCACTGTCCCTATTACGAAATCAGTTTCGCTAAGGGAAAGTTTCTCCCTCGATTTTGCAATTTCACTTAGTTTGGGTGGGCTAAATTTCTCCAAATCAACACCATTATAAATTATTTTCAGCTTATCCTGCGGCACTTTTTCCCTTTCTACAACTATTTTGCCAACCGCTTCTGCAACAACAATGTAATTTTTAGTAATCCCCCTTGCCAATTTATTCAGAAAAAAATGAAAGCTGCTTTTCAAATCACCAATGTCACGTTTACTAGAAACAATATTCTTTACACCTGAAAGACGCGCTACAATTGCACCATAAAAATCTGACTTGAAATGAAATGTTTGGACTATATCTATATTATTGTCGATAATAATACGCCGTAAATCAAACGCTCGCTTAATGGCATTTATTGTATAATAACGACCAACTGGAATATGCACCAGTGGAACTCCTATTTCTTTAATTTCCTCCGTGAGTTTCGTTGTTCCAGTATCGAAAGCAACCACGATACAATTATACCTCTCCTTGCTTAATAATTTAAGCAGATAGAGCAGATGTCGCTCTGTACCACCTTGGTCATGAAGATAATCAATAATGTATAGAATATTAATTTTTTTAGTCAAAATAACAACACTTGCAATTATGTATTTAAAGTAAAGAATATCAGCCTGATGTAAGCTTAAAAACTGCAACTATTCCCGGTATGGGTTGCATTGACCCCTGAACGATGGCAGACAGGACAAATTTTCGATAAAACAGCGAACAGAGCCATTGATTTTGAATTTTTCGGCAAGAAACTGCGGATAACAACA
>JAUXSJ010000060.1 GCA_030679615.1 Parachlamydiaceae bacterium
GGCTTCGTGATTGCTTATAGTATCCGCCACTATACTATTAATTTGCGCTTCATGCTTTCGTTTTTCTTAAAAAGATCCATTCGTTTGGATCCACCTTATTGGGCTACATTATTAATTTTGTTAACCTTAAGTTTTATTGCAACCTTTCTCAAAGAAAATAGTGCCCCTTTTCCTTCTTCTTATGAAATCCTCGTCAATGTTTTTTATCTTCCGGAATTTTTAGATGTTTCACGAATCTTACCCGTCTCATGGACCTTGTCTTTAGAAATTCAATTTTATCTTTTCTTCATTTTGATGGTTAAATTACTTCAAGATATTAACTCTAAATTCTCTAAAGAAAACACCAGGTTATTAACGCTACCTGCTTTAAGTGTAGTTTTCTTATTTATGGTGATATCCATTTTACAAAATACATCCTATGGTCTAATGCCAAATAATCCTGGTTTGTTTGTTTATAAGTGGTATAGTTTTATGATTGGTGCCTTGATTTGCTGGAAAATGTTAAATATCATTTCTTCCAATTTTTTTTGGCTTAACCTAGGAATAATCAGTTTTTTTGCACTATTTCATGAGCCTAATGCAATTGAAACCTGTGTAATCGCTGCGTTTTTATATGGAATGGCGTCTCGAGATAAAATGCATTCTTATTTAGTTTCTCCAATTTTTCAATATTTAGGCAAAATATCCTATAGTCTTTATCTCATTCATTGGGCAATTGGATTAAAATTCATCTCTTTTACAATGAATTTTATTGATCTTTCAAAATTACATTCAGCTACACCTTATTTGTTGATAGCTATTGCTTTAGTTATGACAATTATAGCGGCAGATTTATTTTATCGTGTGATTGAACAACCTAGTTTATATTTAAGTCAAAAAATTTCTCAGTTGAAAAAACAAGAAATTTCCATTTAGTACCCCTTAAAACAAAATTTCTTCTTTACAACCTTAATCCATTTATGTTTCTTTTATAATTTGAAGATGGCTAATTTATTCAGCCTATATTTTGTTTGTTTTTACTAGTATAAATCCTAAAAAGGGGGTCTTATATGTCTGTTGCTTTTCTAAAATTCGCCAATAAATGGCTATTAATGGGTTGTGTTGTTCTAACCCCTATTCTTAACGCAGCAAACTTAGATGGTGCAGCGTTAACGAAGCATTCAGAAAACACTAGAACCTGGAATAGAGAGGAAGCTCAAGATCATTTAGTCGAACGACTACAAAAACTTGTCATTGATTTTCATGACAATTTTTTATTATCTTTTTGGAATAGTAGTTTCCAATTCCCAGACTCAATTTTAATTGAAGATGCACTCAGCATTGCTCTTGTGATCAAATCAATGAATCCCTTAAATGGACCAGAATTTGCAGGTTTATTAGTCAATTACTATTCAGCTGGTGGTAATTATGCAGGAAATCTTGACGCTGGAAATTTATGCACAACTCCTAATAATGCAAGTCAGTTAATCAGCGAATGGTTGACTACAGCAAGCCTTCTTGCTGATTTTATCAACTCAAGAAGTTTAGGTACACCTGCAGAAAAGGCGGCTGTTGAAAAATTATTTTTAGATTGGACGAAAGCTCAAATCAAATATCTCAATAATGCTGCACCTCAATGTGCTAATCCATCAATTCCGGTTAATGCACCAGCTTCTGATGCAGCTTATGCATTAACACGAAGCTTAACTTATTTCATTGCTCTTGAAGTATTTAAAGCTTTCGAAAGAATGTAAACTAATAATGACGACTTATAAAAAACAATGTTAGGAGATTAATATGATTGAAAATGGCTTTAAACCAATGAAAAAATGGCTTTTAATGGGGTGTGTTATATTTACTCCATTTTTTCAAGCAAATGCATTGTCTGAAGATGCAAATACAAAATTTAATTTAAATACAGTCGAAACTCCATCAGCTGATGTTGGCTGCGCGGTGAATAACAACCTTGTTAATAGTGCCTTTGAATCAGTCTTAACAGTTGAATTGATCAATCAAACTGTATTTTTTCATGATTATAGTTTCGCTCTATTAGAATCATTTCCCGTAGAGTTTGTAGGAAACAATTATAATCTTTTAAATCAAAATATAGCCAAGATTACTTCAACATTAAGTCAAATCAATCCAACTTTTGCTTTACAGTTTTCGGTTTTATTAACCAATTACTTAACGGCAGGGGAAAATTATGTATTAATTTTGAATGCGACATCTAATCAAAATGACCCTGGAGTAATTGCTGCTTTTCAAACATGGATTGCTAATGCAAATCTTATTGCTGCTTTTTTAAAACAATCAAATTCAAACGTGAATCTACAAAGCGCTCAAACAATTCTAGTTTCATACACAAACTCATTAGCTGCTACCGCATTAAATTTAATTCCAACCCCATCAATTAACCCTAACTTTGTTGCTGCATCAGCATTATATACTGAAGCACGCAGCATTGCTTCAGATGAACTAACATTATTAATTATACAAGCAATTACACCCCAAGAAGAACATCTCAGTAGTAAACACCACCACCATCACCACCATTAATTAAAGACACTCTTAACAAAGCGTGAATTCTTCACGCTTTGTTAAGATTAAAGTTTTCAAGGAAATTTTCACAAAAGTTTAACAAATCGTTCCGCAAAATTTGTGCTTTGCCTGCATATAATTGTTGTTCTTCTTGATATTGTTTTCGTCCACTTTCTGTTTCAATTAAAATTGGAATGTATCCATAATCTTTTAAATCGTACGGACTAGCTCTCATATCTAATTCTCGACCTTCTAATGCATGAAAAAATGTTTTTCTGATGAAATCAGATCCAATCCATGGCCACAGCTTTGTGGACCATTTGTAAAGATCCATATTTGCATGTACACATCCTCCTTGTTCCATATGTAAACGAGAATGAAGGCTGGGCTTAATGGTATTCAATGGAGCTGCCTCAGGTGTAAAAAACCGAAAGGCATCATAGTGAGAGCAACAAAGACTTTGGCTTTTCACAAATTTTTCAATTTCATTAGGTTCTATTCGTAATGGGTTATCTTGATGGCGTATTTCTTCTTTAGAAGATTTATATACCATTGCCCATTCATGCAGACCAAAGCATCCAAATCGCGAAGGTTTATCCAAAATATTTCTGCATAACTGGAGGATGAATTTGATTAAATCAAAAAGATGTGTAGGCAAAAAGGATTGATTTATTCTGATATTTTTTCCATTAAATAGAAAAAATTGACCCATTAACCACGGATAATTCGATTCAAGATGATCTTCAAATTGTAACTCTTCTTGAATTGACGGAACCCATTGTTTAAGTTTTGTAGGAGAACAATTGTAGTAAGTAAACAGAAAATCATGTACAGGATGTTTTTTTCTCAAAGATCTTCTTTGAATAAACGAATCCGTTATGGGTGTAATTAACGCAGCATGAACATTTGCTCGTTGTGTCCATTCTTCAATCGATAATTTATTCAATGACATCATCTTTAAAACTTTTGTAGGGGTTCAGCGTTTAGTTCTAGCACATACGCATCAGGTTAAAAAACCTCTTGTTTATTGAAATACAGAGACTTAATTAGCCTGAAAGGCTTAAATTGCAACAGCC
>JAUXSJ010000084.1 GCA_030679615.1 Parachlamydiaceae bacterium
TAAATCTTTCCATTTTTTAATAAAATGACGTGCATGTGACGCATTGGAATTCCACTTTTATCAATGGAATCTACTTGAGATAAACTGCCCATTCCTGTTTGAGTTTTAATGGTGCCCAAGTCCTTCCATTCATTGCCTTTAGATGCATTTTTGTTTTTGACAATCTTGAGGTAATCTTTTAATGAATTTGAGTAGGGCTCTGTGCTCAAGTTAATTGTTGGAGGAATAGACGCTTTTGCTTTTCCAGCAACTAAGATTTTTATGCTAGGATATTTTTCATCATGAGGGAGCATTGACCACCCTTCAGGTGGTTTAAAAAATATCATTTCTTCACTTTCGGGAGCTATTTCATTTGAGTTTGGTTGGGCATATAAGTTAGGAAAAAGAAAAAGAAGAGATGTAAAAAGAAAGAATAATCGTTTTTTCATATGAAAACCCATGTTATTTTTTATTGCCTATAGAGTACATGGAGTCGTTTATAAATAGAAGGGATTTTTTAAAACCGTTGGCGTAAACATTTTACAGGATAAACAGGATAATAGAGGATAGACAAGATGAAGGCGTTTATCTCAAAAAAAACCATTGAATCATTACGATCATGGTCTTAGTGAATTTTTGTTGTTAACGCCTTTATCCTGTTTATCCTTTTGCTTTATCCTGTAAATCCTGTAATTTTTACTTACTCAGTACTTAGAAGGTAAATCCTATTCCAGCGCCCACTTTGTATCCATTTAAATTTAAATCGTTTCGTTCTACATAATAATAGCTACTATGATGATCATTAGAAAAATCAAAATGTTGGAATAAATAATCTCCAAAAACATTTAAGAAAAAGCATTTATCAAAGTAGTAGTTTAATCCAATTTGAACTAGTCCTCCAAACCCTTTTTTATCAACATGTTCATGTACATAATGAGAATGATCTTTAATTCTTAAGCTGCCATATAAACCAGCTGCCCCAATATAGGCTTTTAATTGACATGTGATAGGAAAAAAGTATTTCAATCCTAAGTAGACAGGGATGAAACTAATCGATGTTTTATCTCCGCGTGAACTAAAATCAAAGAATGAATCGTAACTGCTTGAAAGACCTGATATTATAGAACGTCCATTTTGTGAAAATCCACTTACTCCCACCCAGAGCTGTAGATTGTTACAAAACTCTTTTCCGATTTCGATTTGATAATCTGCCCAACCATTACTATAAATATCTCTTACTTTTGATGAAGCTGGATGAAAATAGGCTACACGTGCCGTCACGGACAACCCACTAGTATCCCAAAATGAATTTTGTGAAAGAAGAGGTGTTGAAAATGAAGACATCATTATTAAGGTCAGAAAAAACTTTTTTATGTTCATAGTTACTCTGCTAATTGTTGATTCGTTTAAGGGCTTTTTGAAAATTTATAAAATTATATTTATCAGGTTCGGGTATATAAAGTAAATATTTCTCTCAACCATTAATTCCTATTTTGCTATTTTTATTATTTAGTAAGTAAATGGAACTATTTCGTAGTTTTATTAAGATAATTATTAACCTTCTTTGCGAGATAACTCATGAGATCGTTGGAAAAAGGCCAGGATAGAATCCAAAAAATTTGTGACAAATTACGTCATGAAATTATTGATCCAGCAAAGCTAGAGGCTGAGGAGATTGTTAAGGAAGCTCAACTTGCAGCTGAAAAAATTATACAAGAAGCTCAAAGACATTCTGAACAACTCATCAAACAAGCTCGAGGATTAATCGAACAAGAAAAAAATGTTTTTCATTCTTCTTTACAACAAGCTTCTAAACAAGTTGTAGAAGCATTAAGGCAAGAAATTGAACATAAGTTTTTTAATGATGAACTACAATCTATTTTAGAAAAGGAGTTATCAGATCCTAAGATTATTTCCGAATTAATTAACGGTATAGTGAAAGCCATTGAATCTGAAGGTTTAAGCACAGATTTATCTGCAGTGATCCCACGTTTGGTTTCACCTGAAAATGTGAATGCTTTATTGCTTGAAGGTGTGCGTAAACGATTAAAAGGTAATCCTTTAGATTTAGGTCCGTTTGCCGGTGGAGCGCAAGTAAAGCTACATGGAAAGAAAATGACACTTGATCTATCGGATCAAGCTATTAAAGAAATGTTAGCAAATTACGTCCGAAAAGATTTTCGAAAAATGATTTTTAGCCTTTAAGGACTTTCATGGCAAATTATTATTATGTAGGAACTTATTTACCCTCACTTTCTTTTGATTTAGCCCCTGAAATTACATTGGCTAGATTAGAGTTATTGTTACAAGATAATTTAACCCCAGCTGATTATGAAAAGACAAAGATTTTGCGTCGTTTTTATGACATTCTAAATCTCCGGTCATTATGGTTGGGAGAAGAATTTGATCCATTTGGAGAAATGAAAATTTTTGAAATTGGTGAAGCTTTGATTAGTAATCAAGGGTTACCAGCATATGTTTACGAATTTATTGAATCCAATCCTTTAAAAGAAGATCGAATTCGTCATTTTCCTTTTTTGGTTACCAAATTCTTTCAAAGTGGAAAAGAAATAAGAGATCCCTTTCTCAGGCATTATTTAAATTTTGAACGAGAATTGAGATTAGTGATGACTGCGTTAAGAGCAAAGAAATTGAATCGAAATTTAGCAGAAGAATTACAATTTGAAGATCCCGAAGAAGCATTTATAGCCGAGCTTTTTGCGATAAAAGATTTTAAAGCTGAAGATCTTCCTGATAATTACAAAGAGATTAAGGTGATCTTCGATAAATATGGAGATGAACCGCTGGCTTTGCAAAAAGCCATTGATGAATATCGTTTTAATAAAATCGATCAATTAGTGGAATTATCTGATACCTTTTCAATTGAACGAATATTAGCTTATTTGGCTCAATTTATCATCGTTCAAAAATGGTTTGAATTAGATAATGATAAAGGCATTCGAATGGTAGAAACCCTTGTGAAGGATATTGCATGAATATAGAACAAACTGCTCAGTCAAGAGAAAACGTGAAAGCAACAGGAAAAGTGGTTAAAGCTTTTGGAAATCTGTTGCAAGTTGAATTTACAGGGAATATTCGTCAAGGTGAAGTAGCCATGGTTCATGTCGATGATCTTAAACTTAAAGGTGAGGTCATCGAAATTCTTGGTAACGAAGCAAAAATACAAATTTTTGAAGACACTAGAGATGTAAAATTATCATGTCTCGTTTCATTTACTGAAGAACTTCTAGAAGCTGAATTAGGTCCAGGTCTTCTTTCATCGATCTTTGATGGTCTTGAAAATCCGCTTGTAAAAATTGCTAATGTTTCGGGTTATTTTTTGCCAAGAGGACTTTATCTACCTGCATTGGATCGAAAAAAACATTGGGATTTTGAACCTAAAGCTAAAGTTGGTGATGTCCTTAATCGTGGAGATGTTATTGGAACAACATTAGAAGGACGTTTTCATCATCATATCATGATCCCTTTCTCTTGTTATGGGACTTATACATTAACTTGGGTCATACAAGAAGGTTCATATATCATTGACACTGTCGTTGCAAAAGCTAAGGATGAAACGGGTAAGGAATGGGAATTCACCATGGTCCAAAAATGGCCTGTTAAATCTTCTTTGATTCAAGGTGAAAAGATTAAGCCGACTAAAATGATGGATACAGGTGAAAGAATCATTGATACTCAATTTCCATTGATGAAAGGTGGAACTTTTTGCATTCCTGGGCCATTTGGAGCTGGTAAAACTGTTTTACAACATCATCTTTCAAAATATGCATCAGTCGATATTGTTCTTTTTGTTGCCTGTGGTGAAAGGGCAGGAGAAGTTGTGGAAGTTCTTCGTGAATTTCCTCATTTAATCGATCCACATACTGGCGAAACATTAATGAATCGTACAGTGATCATTTGTAATACTTCTTCGATGCCGGTTGCAGCGCGTGAGTCTTCCATATATATGGGAATTACGATCGCTGAATATTATCGTCAAATGGGCCTTGATGTTTTAGTGTTGGCTGATTCAACTTCACGTTGGGCACAGGCTTTGAGAGAAATGTCAGGACGATTAGAAGAAATTCCTGGAGAAGAAGCGTTTCCTGCTTATCTTTCTTCACGTATTGCTGAATTTTATGAACGGTCTGGAGTTATTTCTTTAAAAAATGGAAAAAGCGGTTCGGTAACAATTGGAGGAGCAGTTTCTCCAGCTGGTGGTAATTTTGAAGAACCGGTTACGCAAGCAACTTTGTCAGTTGTTGGAGCATTTTTAGGGTTATCTCGCGCTCGTTCAGATTCAAGACGCTATCCTTCGATAGACCCATTAATTTCTTGGTCAAAATATGTTGAAACTGTCGCAGAAGATTTGAATCATCAAGTTGAAGACTGGGGTTTGATGGTTAAAAGAGCTCAACG
>JAUXSJ010000098.1 GCA_030679615.1 Parachlamydiaceae bacterium
CAACCTGAGGAAGCTCCTTAGGAGCTTCTTCACGTTCGTCTTCGGCTGGCTTCTGATTTATCATTCCGAGGGAGATACCGGCTACTCCGGCAGATTATTGGCTCCTGTGGCGGCCTGAAACGGGTTTATCAGGGACGACTAATTAGCAGCAATTCATATACCTCATACATCTTGGATGGATGTTGGTGAAAGATCTATGAAATATGAAGTCACGATTCAGGGTATCAATTACAGTGCATATTCCGGATCAGATATATGTTGTGTGTTTTGCAATTGCGAATGGGAGATTATATGGTCGTTGGAATAACAGGTGGTACCGGAGTTCTAGGTAAACTTGCCTACTCTTTTTTAAAAATGGAAGGTTACGAAGTTTCTTGTTTTGGGGGGGATATTAGAAATTACAAAAAACTATCGGATTGGCTTTCTGGGCAACCTTTTAGTGCCATTCTTCATTTCGCTGCTTTGGTACCTGTGGCTGTTGTTGAAATAGAACCAATTCGTGCTTTAGAAACCAACGTGGTCGGTACGTTTAACCTTGTTAAAGCGATAAAAGAATCATTTATAAACCCATGGGTATTTTATGCAAGCTCTTCTCATGTGTACAAAAGCTCTTCCGCTCCGATTGCGGAATCATTTCCAATTGAACCAATCAATTTTTATGGTTTAACTAAATTTATGGGTGAAAATGTTGTGCAGACAACATGCTTCGAAACAAAAACACGGTGTTGTATCGGAAGAATATTCAGTTTTTGGCATGAAACACAGTCAGGAGAATTTTTATATCCTGCAATGATTGAAAGATTTAAAAGGGAGAATTTAGAAAACCCCTTTTTTGTTAAAGGGGCTAATAATGTGCGTGATTTAAGTAAAGCAAAGGATATAGTTAATAAAATAATTATGCTGATGACAAAAGAAGCAGAAGGGATTTATAATATAGGGTCAGGCACGGGTATTACTATTCGAGAATTCGTGCAACATATTGGCCCTAAAAATTTGAAAATTATTACAGATCATGGACACAATCATGACTATCTGGTTGCTAACACTTCTAAGTTTGACGAACTCGTAAAAGGATCAAAATTGCCGAATGAAGCTCTGTAACTTTGTGTAATTATTCGTGGGAAATTTCAAGATGTAATTTTCGATTTTATACCAGACCATTAAAATTAATTCAGATATTATCTGAAAGTTCTATATGACTAATAATGTCAGTATAGTAATACCAACGTTTAACAGAGCTGATTATTTGAAGCAATGTATTGAATCTGCCCTGTCTCAAACCTATCCCTGTGAAATAATAGTGTGTGATCATGGCAGTTCTGACCAAACGCCGACAGTTGCTTTGTCCTACGGTTCGGCTATTACCTACGTACGAAGGGAGATAGATTCTGGTGTTCATTTTTGCTGGCTGGATGGTATTCTGCATGCCAGTTCAGATTTTATTCACCTGAATTATGATGATGACTGGATTGAACCACTATTTGTTGAAAAATGTATGAAATTATTCACCGATGATGTTGGATTTGTTTATTCGAATGCGAGGGCTTTTTATGAAAAGGAGAATAAATATTCAGAAGCACAATTTACTTATTTTGACAAAACGGGTGTTTATCCATCTTCGCATTTGGTAAAATTTGCTATGCGATCATTGATTTCACCTGGCGCTATAATTTTAAGAAAACAAATCATTTTGGATAATTTATTCTGCGGTAAACTCCCATTTTCCAAATATGAATACAGGGGCGTTGGTCCTGATCTATTGTTCTCTTTAATGTCCACAATAAAGTATAAAAAAATTGGGTTTGTGAATGAATGTCTGGCTGTATTCAGATCACATGTAAATTCAATTACAGTTGATGCAAGCTCAGATGCTTTAAAAACATTGAAGATTGATAGAGCTTACAAAGAAGCAAGAAAGTATTATTTAACAGTTGATTTTATTAGAAAATACAGATTAAATGATTATTTATATTTATATTATCGCATTAAAAATAAACTAAGGCTAATATAAGGTAATCTACTATGAGTTTCATTATTAAACTTGCTGAAAATACTATTTCAAAAGAAGAACTTAATGCTTTAGCTGAATGGATTAAAGGAGGTAGCCAACTTACAATTGGCCCATTAACAAAAGAGTTTGAAAATAATCTTGCTGCCTTCGTTGGCAGCAAATATGCTGTTATGGTTAACAGTGGTTCTTCGGCCAACCTTTTGATGTCATATTCTCTTCTATCAGCTGGTTATCTTAAAAATAAAAAGGTGATTGTGCCTGCTATTTCGTGGATTACAACATTAGCTCCATTTATTCAGTTGGGATTTGAGTGCTTCCTGTGCGACGCTGATCAGAATAATCTTGGATTAAATGTTAATCATTTAGAGGAACTCTGCGAAAAGCACAAACCTTCTCTTATTATTTTAGTCCATGTGCTGGGTCACTTAAATAATATGGCTGAGATTAACAGAATTTGCAATAAATATGGAGTTCTTCTAATTGAAGATGCCTGTGAGGCTTTAGGCACAACATATAACGGGCAGCAGGCCGGGAATATGACTTTATGCGGTTCTTTTTCTTTTTATTATGGGCACCACATTTCCACTATTGAAGGTGGTGCTGTAATAACAAATGATAGAAACCTGTATAATATAATGATGTCTATACGTTCCCATGGCTGGGCTAGGGATATCGAAGAAGACCACCATCAGAAATGGAAATCAGGATTTGATATTGATGAGTTCAGAGAATATTATTCCTTTTATCATTTTGGCTACAATTTACGCCCCTCAGATCTTAATGCGTTTCTTGGTATTACACAAGTCAAAAAACTTGATCTGATTGTCAAGAGGAGGCAGGAAAATTATGATTGGTATAAAAAATTTCTTTGTGGGAAATATTACTGCCAAATGAGCACCTATGACATTCTCTCAAGTTTTGCATATGGAACATTTGTAAAAAACAGGCTTGAGGTTTATCATCATTTGATAAACGGTGGTATTGAAACTCGTCCTTTGATT
>JAUXSJ010000102.1 GCA_030679615.1 Parachlamydiaceae bacterium
AGAATTTTGCTTAAATTGATGACATTGGACTACTAAGCCAGACCCCTATAACCCCAGAATTTTAAATTAAAAACATTAAATTTTGAACTCAGGCACTGGTTAGGAATTGGCTGAGACCATTCTACTGCATTAGATTGAACGGGTTTTCGAATTTTAGATAAATTTCCAATTGTTCTTAAAAAAGGTCGAATGGGTGCTAAGGCTTTGTCCGTAGCGGTTAATGTATCAGAACGTAATTCTACTTTTTCCATTTCGTACAATGTCATTTCCTTGACATCAGCTGAATATTGTTCAATTGCTTGATCATTTCCAGCTAAATAGTATGATATGGCTTCAGCTAACATGGCGGCAGCTTTTTGACCATTATTAGCACCTCTTTGTAATGCTAACCCTGCATAAGCGTCTCCAGCTAATATGCAGATTTTTCCATTTATTTCTTTATATACAATGTCGCTTCGGTAAAGACCAATGGGTAAAACAGATACTTTTGCAGCTTTAGGATTTCCTTGCAATTTTTCTGCTCTTGCAAGTTCTCTAATCATTTGGTTGTAGATTTTGCTAATTTTAGGATTACTTTTTTCCATTTGTTCAATTTCAAAAATAGTCCAAGGATCAGTTGAAGTCCCTTTCGTACGTTCGCCATCATTAATGATTAAAGCATCATAAATTTCTTTTGGAACAAAAAATTGATCTGTCACAGGTTTATAGGGATTTGCTGTGGTTTTCGCCATTTGATGAATAACAGGATACTCTTCAGTTATCCAAGTGCTAGTAGTTTGTATGCCATTTACCGGTTTAACTGAATTTTTTATTTGATATTTTAATTGAATGGTCCAATGAAGAGGGGTGATATCAGTCTTTTGACCTCCAATAACATCTCTTACAACGCTGTGTGATCCATCCGCACCGACAATTATGGAGGCGTTAGAAAGGAGTTTAGCTAATTTTTGCTCGCTTTCATTGTTTTCCTCATATTGCCCTTGCATCAAACGAATAAATTTATTTTTTGCTGATTCTATGATCAAACCAGTTTTAAGATCTTTAGTATCAACAACGCCATAATTAGGACCTCGTAGAACATCGATCCCAAGCTGGGTCGCAATATCTGATAATGTATCCTCAATTTCGCTTGTTTTGACAATAGATTGAGCTTTCCATTTTTCGTATATAGACTTTAGCTGTTGAACAGTAGGATTAGTTTGATCAGCTTGGGTAATGGTTAGAAGGACGCGATCCATAGAATCGGCGTTTAAGGTGAGGCCAAAATCTCGCGTAGTATACTTTCGTTTATCAAGAACTGCTATTTTTATTGAAGGATTTAGAGCTTTTACTAAACATGCATTAGTAATACCTGTAGGACCTCCGCCAAAATTGATTATGTCATAGAGTTCTTCTTCTACAACACTTGTTTTATTGGCGTTTTTATCATCAGAAAATTCATTAGCATCTAAAGAAGAAAGAATAAAACATAAAACTAATAAAGTTTTAATAAAGGTGATTTTTTTCATATTTTTATAATCTTTTATTAAATAAGAAATATAATAATATCATATTAACTGATTTTAATAAAAGTAATATTATAAAATATAATAAACTATTGATTTGTTAAGCTATTAAATTAGTTTAATTTAAAGCATCGACAGTGATAACTGTCGATGCTGGTATAAAAATTCACTTACTCTTCAAAAAAAAATCGAAGATCAATTGAACAATTAAATTTCATCAGAAATAAGTTCCGGTGACCGTGCTCTATATTTAAACATAACGATAGATAAAAAACTCATCACAAGAATACTTAAAGCATAAGGAATTGTTGAATGAATTGGAAAAGTCATTAAAATGGCTCCAACAATTGCAGATATTCCAAATTCAAGAGCACCAAAGGCTGCTGAAGCCGTTCCTGCAATAAAAGGGAAAGGTTCTAAAGCAGCGGATGCAGAGCTCCCAACTAGAAAAATAGCCCCAGTACATGCAAAGATCATTGGAATTAAAAAATTTTCAATGCTTAATGGAGAGAATAAAGCTAAGCTTAACATAGACACTCCTCCGATTATCATTAATGAAATTCCAATTTTAATTGTATTTTCAATTCCAAATTTTTTAATGATTTTTGCGCTTAAAATTCCCCCTAAGCTAACAACCGCTCCAAACACAGCAAAATAATAACCAAATTGATGAGTTGGAATTTCTAAAAGATCAATAATTATAAAAGGGGAAGTTGAGAAAAAGCAAAAGAAAACTGCCTCAGCAAATCCTGCAATAAACGAGTAAATTAAAAATTGTCGATTTTTAAAAATAGATGCATAAGAAAATAACACTGATTTATTTAAAGGTGTTCTTTTTTCTAGAGGATGAGTCTCATGAACCCATTTCTTGGTAACAAAAAAAGAATAAAGCCCTAAACATGTTAAAAAGTAAAAAATGCTTTGCCATCCAAAATATATAGCTAAGTAACCACCTAAAATAGGTGCAAAGGTAGGGGAGATTCCAATAGCGCCGTTTAGAAAGCTGTACATCTCAGCGCTTTCTTTTCCTGAATATAAATCACGAACTAATGCAAAAGAAGTGACAAGTAGTCCGCAAGCTCCTAAAGATGAAATGATTCTAGAAATGATAAGCCAAGTTATCGTTGGCGATAACGCACAACATAAAGAACCAAATCCAAAGAAAATAGATGAAAGAAAAAATATTTTTCTTCTTCCATATTGATCCGAAAGAGGACCGATGAACAATTGACCAACTCCAGTTGTTAAAAGAAATAAACTCATTGTTAATTGTACAACAGAGGGTGTTGTATCAAAAAGTTGAGTCATTTGTGGAAGGATTGGAATATAGATGTCTAATCCAAAAGCAAAACTAAATACAAAAGGTGTTAGTATAAGGATCAACCTTAGTAAAGAATGATTTTTCATATAAAATTCTCAAATTTATTTAATAAAGGGTTTAATGGTATTTAAAAACAATAGTAGTTAATACTATTAATTTTAATGCTCAAAAAAAATTTCATGTTTTTTAATTCTAGAATTATTAATTCTTGATTTTTCATTTTTAAAAGAAATAACCTGCACTAAGAGTAATGGATACTCCACCTACAAAATGAAATGCATTAGAATTAACAAAAATGTAAGTCTCGTTTTCTAGAATTAAAAATCAGTTGTTTTTTTTATCATAAAACCTCTCTTTAATTTAGTAATTATAAAATATTTAATTAATTTTGTCTAATATAATCTTGTTATTCAAAATTAACTTAAGTATTCTTCTCTCATATTTAAAACAAGGTAATGTTATGTCGCGTTTGCCTCTATGGAAATCAAATTGGGATACGGAAGAAAAAAATTGGAATGAACGTGCAAAAAAAGCTAAGGTTAATTTTCCAATAAAAGATCTTAAAGTGATGCCTCAGATTCCAGGAATTACAGAAGAAACTGCAAAGGGTCTAAAATGGAAAAGTTTAAAATGGATGATACAAAAAGATAGTAAAATGGAAGTTCTGAAAGGTTTTCTTAAACATCCTATGAAATATGGATGGGAATTTCTAAAATCAGCATTTAAATCAAAACCTTACAAACGTCAAGGGGATTTTTTTTTATATGGTGTTGAATCTTTAGAGCAATTTGAAGAGTTGATTAAAGATAAAAGCTCAGTTTTTATTCTGGGTTTTTCCTACTGTCATAAACCTTTTGAATGTCCATCTGGAAGGTTTACCTCAGAATGTATTTATGATGATGAAAATCCAGTTTGTCAACAATGTTTTATTGGAAAAACAGCAGAAATTACATCCACAACGGATACGATTTTTTTAATTATCCCTACGATCCATTATATAGGAGGGAAAATTTTTGAAATCGTTCATGAACATATAGGAAAAAATGTTTATTTTATTATTACAGCCTGTGAGTTGACATTAGAGATGTTTGGAGACTGGGGGAATATGGTAAACATACGTGGGTTAGGGGTGAGATTGGATGGACGTATTTGCAATACCATGAAGGCATTTGAGTTATCTGAACAGGGAATTAAGCCGGGGCTAACTGTTGTTTTAGATGATACTCAACAGAGAATTTTAGAATTTTTAAGAAAAAGGCTTTAGCTTAAACCGTATAGTCATTAGCCACGGTAGTGGCGTAAGGACTCCTGATTAATTTCTCTTTTCTTTAAAATATTCATACCACCTTCTAAAAGGCTTATGAGGATTTTGATGCGCAAAAGGACGGACTCGAGATGTATTATTTTTGCATTCGGTCGAACAACAACCATCAAATTGCTTTAAACAAGGTTCGCAACATAAAAATAATTCATTACAATCCATACTAGCGCAATTATAGTAATTTTCAATAGGGGATTGACAATGAAAACATTTACCAATGACTTCTGTTTCTTCATTGCTAATGGGAACAGTTAAGCGATCATCAAAAACAAACAGCTTTCCTAACCAATGTTCACTTCCTTGCTTTAAACCATAATTAATTACACCACCATCAAGTTGATAGACATTTTTGAATCCGCCATTCAGGAGAACAGAGGAATAGAGTTCACATCGAATTCCACCTGTGCAGTACATCATAACAGGTGCATTAGGATTGACTGTTTTTTTTAATTCCTCTGTGTATTGCATAAAGTCACGAAATGTTTTACATGGAGGGCGTTCAGCTCCTTTAAAACGACCTACTTCCCATTCATAATCATTACGAATATCTAAAACGACTGGCTTTTCTGAACTTTCTAATAAAGATTTCCATTCTTCTGGTGATGCATGTTTTCCAGTAACAGAAAGATCCACTTTTTCATCAAGAGCAACAAGCTGTTTACGGTATTTCACAACTTGACGAGGGAAAACATTTTCATGGTAATAATGAATTTTAAAAACAATATTTTCAAAAAGTGGTTGAGATTTAATCCATGCCATATAGGCCTCAGCATCTTCAACAGTTCCGC
>JAUXSJ010000128.1 GCA_030679615.1 Parachlamydiaceae bacterium
CATAGTTCATCCCATTCCAAATATCTCGTCCAGCATATTCTGACAATACCTTTCTTACTAAAGGTATCATAAATGGCTTTACATTTGGTTTATTTATATGGCTAAAATATTCAATAAGCGAAACCATATTAGGGATTCTGACAGATTGATAATAGTCCCAGTATATCCCCTTATAATCATGATGTATGTCAAAATAAGATGAACATTGGCTTTTCACAGCCCTCTCTAAAACTTCGCGGGCATTTTCATTTTGTAGTAATTTCTGATAGTTATAGTTGTAAAAATTTGAACTTTTATGCATTATCTTTTGAATTAAGTAAGCTTCATTTCTCTCCAACTCAATCATATTTGTACCTCTAGCATATACATCACCAATGAATCCACTCACACGTGCTTTACAATCTTTATCATTTTCAAATATTTCCCTACCTTTTAGATCATGCGCATGAACTCCGTTTAGTGTACCTTTCGACTCTTCGACTAACATTTCAAACTCACTTATAGCCTCCTGATCAGTTTTATTGACCCATTCATGGGTTATGTTCATTAATGATGCTAATTTACATGCATATCTTACATCCAAACTATTTCTATCACCATATGTTCTACTTACTATTCTATGTTTATTCGTCTTCGAAATAATTCCACAAACAAATCTTGAGTCTAAGCCACCACTTAATGGTATGTACAGTTTTTCATATTTATCTACTATTGAATTTATGCTTTCTTCAATTTGGGACTCAATGCCATCAGGCAAATTTTGCCCTTTTCTATTTTGAGGCAATTCTGATGACAGCGATTCTTCATAGGATATGTTGAAATCTTTTGAAATTCTTAATCGAGTACCTGAAGGAACTTTATAAATTCCACTGTAGATTGTTTTTCCTTTGGTATAGACATAATCAAAACATAGTTGTTCTACTATTGAATCCTGATCAAACTCTGGCTTTGCAATATCAACTAATGTTTTGATATAATCAGATATTAATAGCGTCTCATTAAAAACTGAATAATAAATTGGTATAGTTGAATATCTATCTGTAACTAATACTACTGTTTCATTTGTTTTATCTTCAAATACGAACCCAAAATCAATCTGATTCTCTTCAATTTTTTCAATAGCATCGCTAAAAACATTAGAATTAATATTTAAAAACTGAGAAGAGGAATAGTAAAATTCCTTATTAGAATTTTTCTTTATCCATTTATTTGAAAATAAAAATTTGCAATTCATTAGTTAATAAAATTATTATGTTTTTCCAACTCTATTTTCAATGCTGTAACAGACTCTTCATGATGCGCTTCACAACGTAATATATTTAACAAAACAAGCAATTTACTTGCTTTAATTTTGGGTTCGCTTATTATCCCTTTTAAGAATAGTTTATGCCTGAACTGTGAAAACAAATTTAACATCGAAAAATAGTTGAATCTTTCTTTATATACAAATTCTTTCCATTTTAAATCTAGTAATACTGAATTTTTAATTACAATATTTAAATCATCCATGTATTCCATGAAGGAAGTTTTCAATTCTAATGAAACTCCTTGCAGTTGCAGATCGTTTTGGTTGAATTTATGTAATGAAAATTTTAATTCGATATTGTTTTCAAAAAATTCTAGTTGACAAATTAAAGAATCATACCATGATAAATTGACATGATCCTCAAATGGAAAAATAAAATTACCTAAACTATAAATAATCGGCTTTCCATTGTACCATTCAAATCCACTTGGCACGTGAGTATGGTGTGAGATTATTGCATCGGCACCAAAGTCTGCATATAGTTTATATTCCTTTTGACGGCTTGGCGAGGGTAAATTATAAAATTCGCGACCTCCATGAATAATTAATATAACCCATTTGGATTTCATTTTTTCATTTTGTATCCAATAAAATAGTTGTTGAGGAGTTGCCCTCATAAAGCCCGTTGTATCAACACTGGCGGAACCAAACTCTGTTTCTGAAGCATTAATGATTGAAATCGAAATCCCTTTCTCTTCATATCTGAATATTTTATCATGGCCATTTTGTGAAATCCCTATTGTCTTTATTTCATTATCATCACAGGTTTCTAATGTTTCCATCAATCCAGGTATTTGATAATCCATAATGTGGTTATTCGCCATACAAGCAACTTTAAAATTATACTCTTTTAAAAAATCAATACATTTTGGGTTCGCTTTAAAATTCTTCCCGGTTTTCAAAATTTTACCTTCTGCAGTAGTAAGGGGACATTCCAAATTGATAATATTGAATGTAGAAGATTTTAATATGGCTTTAGTCTCACTATCAATTAGTTCAGAAGTTTGACCTGCAATTATTTTTTGTTCAACACCACCTATTGGCATGAAATCGCCTACAATATTAATTTTCATGTATATAATTTAATAAATTATTGTACAACTTAGCGTTATTACGTATGCCAACTAAATAGGAATATTTCTGTTCAACATCATATTTTGCATTTGCAGTAATGGCCATTTTATTCTCAGTACACAGTTCTAAGCATTGCTTAATGTAACTTCCTAAATTCTTGAAATCCCAAGTAGGAAATCTGAATCCATTTTTTCCATTTTGAATAATATGAGCATCTATAGCATCTGAGACTAATACCAAAGATCCTTGAGACATCGCTTCAACTACAGCTAAATTAAAAGCATCACGTTTGCTAGGATACACGCATAACGATGCATTTTGTAAATACACAATCAACCTACTTGAGTTACATTCTCCCAGATATATAAAACAATCTCCACAGATATTTTTAATTTCCGTTAACATATTTGCTGATGTTTTACCCGCCATAACTAAATCATAGTCCTGACCAAGCCCTGATAGAACAAAAGCATTGGCTAATTCTTTAACCCCTTTTATATCCTTTAGAGTCCCGTGAAAAAAAATATAAGGCTTTCCCTTGTGTATAATGCCCTTTTGGGACTGATAGTACTCAGGACCAATAAAGTTTTCAATCAACAGTAGCTTATCTTTATATTTAGTATAATGTTCAAAATACTGATTGCTTATTGCAATTATATGCTTTGCTTGTTTTAATAATACTTTTTCATGCCTCAACTGAATCCACTTTGATACAAAACCAATATTTTTGTAATAGTTTTTTAGCGCATACGACAAGCTTCCGTGTGTTCGAGCCAGAACAGTTGTGTTTTTGACTGGGCGCATTAAAAAAGTATCTGATGTTGAAATCTCTAAAATATCAATTTCTCTTTCTTTTACAATTTGTTCAATTTTCCGAATTAAAGTTAGTTTATTGAATAATGCTTTTAATGGATTAGATGCATTTTTTATATGCAAAATGTGAATTGGAACACCGTTTATTTCTTTATTTTTCATAATTGGAATGTCTTCAACTATCAAGAGGACTTCTGCAGATAAATTATTTTGTACCATTCCTTCAGTTAAATTTTTAACGAATACGCCGATACCTCCTGAAGGTAATAACCCGGGATATTCATTATAAACTACAAATCCAACTTTATTGCTCAAAATTATATTAAATTACGGACTGAGGTTTTTCTCACACCCTTATTTTACCAATGCTTCTGCTAATTTTTTTAAAATACCTTTAATATCTTCCGAATGCAACCTTAGGTATTCACTTCAGATAAAACAGATTTTCATAAAATCTCTTTTAAAATAAGATCCGAAGCTTGGCTTTGGTCGGATTTGGTAACATGGGTTAGTTGGATGCTGTTCAAAATGGCTATCAAAGATGCTGTATTTTTTATTTCAAAGACCTTCTCCTCTCGCTCAAAAAGCGGGGCATAAAAGCCACTATCAAAGTGTTGATTCAATGATTCAGGGAAATTACCCACTGTTGAAAACGCCAAGTTAAAAGTCGGTTTATTCAAGACCAAAAATTCCAAAGTCACCGTGCTGGGAATACTCATATTGGCATCGGTGTGGTGCACCAAATCCATCCATTCACGCTCCCCTTCTGGGGTTTGCATTATTAGGTCTTTGTCTTGGTCATAAGCCACGTAATGTTCTGTCAAAGTGCAGTTAGGAGGCAGGACCATTTCGATGAAATCTGTTTTGAGGTGATTGGGGTTTCGGCGGACAAGTATATTGGCTTCTATTCCCGCTTCGTGAAGTTCCTCACCTAATCCTTTAATGTGTTCGATCTCATTGTCCCAGAGTCCGGGCGGCATCATGGTGTAATAAAGCCATGGTTTATACTGATCTAAATTGTATTTTTTCGCATAGTAGCTCTTCGAATGAGCTGGATGATAGTTTACATAGACATCAAAACTCGGATTGCCTGTAATCACGATATTTTTGGCTTTCAAATATGGACAATGAAGCAGATAATCCCGATTCATTTGCTCGCTCCACATAAATATTTTATCAAAATTTCGTATTGGAACAAAGCTATTGATGTAAAGATCTTTCCAACTGTTCACGAGATAGTACGTTTTCAGTCCTTTTTTTTGCGCCGAGACGAAAACCGTTTTTGCAAATTGCGATGTAGACGAAACACCCAAAACTTTTGAAATGCCGTATTCGTGAAACAGACGTTGAATCGGCTCTAAATCATAATTCAGCTCAATTTGATGCAGCGTTAGTGCACACAGGGCAACTTTTAAGGCCTTATTTCCCAAAAATAGGTCATAAGGTTTGTGTTTGTGAACAGCTTTGTGGTTGTGGAAAAGAGGAATACCTTTTTGCCGCATCCAAGCTTCGCGCACAGCTCGGTTGTACACTTCGAGTTTGGAGGGTTTTGCTGTTATCCAATTTGGGTCAATAAAAACAATCTTCTTCCCAACGGATCCAAAGTATTGCTCTGTCACATGGCGATCCTTCTCCAAGGCAAACCAATAAATATCAAAGTGGGCACTCCACTTCTCCGCCAAGCCGCTGTGAATGTATTTCTTTACCTCGTGAAAGCCAAATTCGAGGAGGATTGCGAGGTTGGAGTTCATTGGAATAAAAGTGATTTAGTAACACTATTGTTAACATCTATACTCCATATGAGTAAAGCCGCTCCAATGAACATCGTTAATACAGGAAGCCATAAATTTAATATTGAAAAAGACATTAATGTTGCAGGAAGCAAAACAAATATAAAAATTAAATTGGTTGAATCAGCGTTTTGGGAATTATTAAAATATTTGGCTCTTCGTGACTTTATATGGGAGAGTTAGTTCTTTGAATGATATTTGCGTCCATGAACAGCAAGCAATTATTTGAGATTGCTTTGGGTGAGATCAGCCCTTAGCAAGTCGTTTCGATTGATTTCGGGACGGGAGAGTCGAGCCAAAAGGAGTTGTACATTCGACTTGACTTTCCGGCCGGCAGCACCTTTATGGACGATTCAGGGGCTCTTTGTAAGGCTCATGACACATCGGACCTTACTTGGCGCCACCTTAGTTTTTTCGAGCACCAATGTTACCTGCATGCCCGGGGTCCGCGAATCAAATCGAACGATGGCTCCGTGAAGACAATCGGGGTTCACTGGGCGCGTCGGAACACTGGCTTCACTC
>JAUXSJ010000133.1 GCA_030679615.1 Parachlamydiaceae bacterium
TCATTAGATTATAATTGTTCAAATCAAAATGATCCCTACCCTACTTTAATCAATTATTGTCTTGATGAAAATTTTATACATTTATTCAATACATTTTTACGACAATCGTCGATTATAGAAATTCTAAGTAATGAAGAATTAAAGTATGAAAATTCCCTTTTAATTCTAGATCTAAAAGAAGATATTGATACCCATCTTCAAAAGAAATTTGCAGCATCAACTTCAAGTGAAGCTCAATTTTTTGGAAATACTGTAGATTCAAGAGCGTTAAGTCGCTTATTGAATATTTCCATCACTTGGATCAAAGTTGATGACTCAGCTGTTCAACCACCCCAAATCACTTGTAGTTATCCTTCATGTGAAGTTAAAGATGGTGTTTCGAATAGAGAAATCCTTGAAGGCTTTATTGAAGGAATTGTTATTTTAAATCGAGGGCCTCATTGCGATTTAATTTTAAGCCCTTAATTTTTTAGAGCTTTAAGTATGCGAAAATTCGAAGTTACGAAAGAGGTGACAAGCATTATACGCATCAAGCTAAAGTAGTTATAATATAACATTTACTAGCCAGAAAGGTTTAAATGCAACAGCCCAAGGAAGTGCGACTACTTCTAGTTGGAAAATAGATAGTATTCAGGAGAATTAAGATCTTTTATTGAAAAAAATTCTTGCGCCCATCTTCGAGGGCGCATATTGTGATGAATCATTTCCCACAGCTGCGTCAGTCTCTTCGAGACTTTCCTTGCAGTGGGCTACTATTCTTAATCTCCTTTCAGGAGAAACTTTAAAAATCTAAAATTAATATCAACATAAGAATTACAAAATGTTGCATTTGTTAAATTTTTTCATAATTTCTCCTGAAAGGAGGATTAAGAATAGTAGCCCACTGCAAGGAAAGTCTCGAAGAGACTAACTCAGCTGTGGGAAATAATTCATTAACAGAATGCACCCTCGAAGATGGGTATAAGAATTTTAAATAGAAGATCCTTACCTATATTTTTTTACCAAACAAAAGTTGCCACACTTCCCTTAGCTGTTTCAATTTAAGCCTTTCAGGCTTTTTAAATCGCTGTGTTTCAATAAAAAAAAAGAATTTTGGATTGATGTCTATGTGACAAGCATCGCATTTTTTGAAAATAATAAATCAAGCAAGTTCATTGTAAAAAAATTATTTCAAACAATTTAAATAAGAATTAACATCAAAAAATAACTACAGTTCGAGGAGTTTTTGATGTTTAAAGCAAACGGATATGCAGCTCAACAAGCAAATGTTCCATTAGAACCTTTTGCAATCGAGCGTCGAGATCTTTTCCCCAACGATATTTTAATTGATATTCTTTATTGCGGAGTTTGCCATAGTGATCTACATACGGCACGCAACGAATGGCATTCAACCATATATCCTTGCGTACCTGGGCATGAAATCGTAGGGAGAATCGCGAAAGTTGGAAATGCGGTTGAAAATTTTAAAGTCGGTCAACTTGCTGCTGTAGGATGCTTAGTAGATTCGTGTCGCAAATGTGAAGAATGTAAAAATCACCTTGAGCAGTATTGTGATAAATTTGTCATGACTTATAACAGCATTGATCCTCATTCTAAAAAAGTAACTCATGGGGGATATTCTACACAAATTGTCGTAGATGAAAAATTTGTTTTAAATATTCCTAAAGAATTTGCAGAAAAAGATCTTCCAGGAGTAGCACCTCTTCTTTGCGCTGGAATTACTACTTACTCTCCTTTAAAACACTGGAAAATCACTAAAGGAAGCCGTGTAGGTGTAGTCGGATTAGGCGGCCTTGGCCACATGGCCATTAAGTTAGCTCATGCAATGGGAGCAAATGTAACACTTTTTACTTCTTCACCAGGAAAATCTGTAGATGCCAAACGTTTAGGAGCCGACGAAGTCGTGATATCTAAAAATACTGAAGAAATGCAAAAGCATGCTAACAGTTTAGATTTCATTTTAAATACTGTTGCTGCTTCGCATAATCTAGATCCCTTTGTCGCACTGCTAAAACGTGATGGGGTTATGTGCCTTGTAGGAGCACCTGAACATTCCCATCCTTCACCGAATGTAAAAAATCTTATTTTTAAGCGACGCACTATCGCTGGTTCTTTGATTGGAGGATTAAAAGAAACGCAAGAAATGTTGGATTTCTGTGCAAAACATCATATCACGTCAGATGTTGAAATCATCCCAATTCAAAAAATTAATGAAGCTTATGAAAGAATGTTAAAGAGCGATGTTAAATATCGTTTTGTTATTGACATTGCTTCCTTAAAGTGAAAGCGACTCCTTACGCCACTGCCGTGGCTATAATTATCCTTATTATCTACCCCACGTTCGGTGCAAGCACCATCACACGGGGCTAATTTCTTAAGCCCACTACCTTGGCCAAGTATTTAGAGTGATATTGATAAAATATTCTTTTTAGTTTGCCACGGTAGTGGCTTTAAGAAATTAGCCCCGCGTGTAGGTGCTTGCACCAAACGTGGGGTCGATAACAAGAATAATCATAGCCACGGCAGTGGCGTAAGAAATCGCTAACTTTATTTAACATCGGCTCAAGGTTATCTCGCCATGTTTTCCATATAGTATGGTCTTAGATCTATAATTAAGTCTATTATTTACATTACCGTAATTATTTATAATAGCTACTCCTTGCCATACTCCTCGAGTATTTTTCATAGTGGATCGCGAGATTGGTTCCATATCCACTTTCTTTGTCGTTAATGATGATGATTGTTTAAATTTATCATTGTTTAGATGCCAAAATGCCATTGAAATATCAATATATGGAATTTCTAAATCAGATTTGTTTGTTTTAAGCCATGTTTCAAAATCCACAGACCTATTACAATTACTTTGTTGAATTAAATCATATAATGCATCGTTATTAATCATAAATTACCTTGTTAAAAACTAAATTATTTCAAGCTTATATCACAAAGTGAATAATCCATCTTAATTAAATTTATAGTATATAACCCCAAACTATATCCTGGTACAATTCCTGACATCCAATGCATTTTTGAAAAAATAGGCCAAGTAATATAGCCTATGCTAGATCCAAAACAAGTTAAAGAGAAAAATGTGCCTTTAAATCCTGGTATAGGATTTAACTTTTTTAATACATTTTCTTTTTGAGCTGGTAAATCCTTTAAATCTGTCAAATAACTAAAAAAAGGAATATTGTACTCAAGGATGAAAATACCTATTTTATACAAACAATAAAAAATTGGACTAGAATTTTGGGCAGCTTCTTTAAATTTTTGAACCCATTCAATTTTATTAATTGTTTCTGTAGCTTTATTTTGAAGGGGTTTGGATATTTCATTAATTGTTTGAACGCCTTTAGATTTTAATTCGATGATGGTTAAATTAAATTTATGCTTTATTCCCATTCCTATGCCCAAAAATGTACCAGTAATGATACCACAAGCAAAAAGATATTTTGATTGATAAAAATTAACGGCAGCGCAAGCAATATTTGCAGTTAAATAAATGCATTCTTTAGTTGTGATATGATTCATAATTATTCCTTTAATATTTAAATATTAAATATTTTAAAATAAATTTAATAAGAAATCAAGGATATAAAATTATAATAAAGCTCTACTTTTTTGTAGATTCCGCCGCAGCTAAGACCTTTTTCGGTCATAACGCTACGCTTCGACAAGTCGAAGCGTAGCGTTATGACCGGAAAGGGTCTTAGCTGCGGTAAGGGCTTAAATGAATTAGATGTAATGCCTACAAATCATTCACATTTAAGGGAACCGTCGCATGCCTCAAGGCAGCTGTCATTTCTCTTTCTATCCAATAAGTATCGATTGTTTTTCCTTCACCTTTCAAACTATGAAACAAACCAAACAATATTCGACCGTTGCGTCGAAATGTTTTAAGTGCTTCTCTAAATAAAAACGTTGCCTCATGATATTGTTGCTGGCGTAAAAGTGCAAATCCAAGCACCTCTTCTACAGGAATATACCATGCTGGTGGCTCATCATAAAATAATTCGTTTTGAACAATCACAGCTTTTTTTAAATATTCTATTTCTTTTTGAGGATTTTTATTTGCCCGAGCAAAGGTTGCCTCTAAAAGCACTTCCGATAATCCTATCACTTTTAAAGCAGGATTGCTTGCAATCAGATCGGTCGATTTAATTCCTTGCTTTGCTTTTAACATCAGTTCTTTTTCTTGCTCAGCTAATGCTAAATTCCCTAAGTTGGCATAGGCAACTGATCGGCAATAATGTAAAAATGTATTGATTGATGAATTATTAGACGCTACTTGATAATTAAGAATTTCATTCCATTTTTTAAAATACAAATATATTTCCAAGGGCACAGCTAGAACAGCGGTAAAATCAGGCATTTTATTCAAGTGAGGCTTTACAAAATCAACAGCTTGAAATGCTGTTTGAATAGAATTTTGATAATCTTCCATTAACATATACACTCGAGATAAAATCTTAAGATTATGACTCAAATAATGCACTGGATAAGATCCAGAATCAATGCCATATTTTTTTATGTATAGATTATCTTGTTCAATGGATCTTGTGCTCGTTTTAACTGCACTGACATAATCTCCAACTAATATAAAAATATGACAAGGCATATGCAAAAGATGACCCGCTTCAGGTAAAAGATACTCAAGACGATGTGCGGACATTAAAGCCCTCTCTGGGTACGGAGATTCTTCAAGAGCATGGATGTAATAATGATTCGCTCCAATGTGCAAAGGATTTCTCATCATTGCAAATTCAAGAATTTGAATCGCTTCTAGCACTCCATTTTTAGGTTGACCATCTTGAGTCCACCATTTCCATGGATCTAAATCCAAAATACTTTCAGCATACATAACTGCAGCATCTAAATCTTCAGGATATTTTTCTGAAACTTTTTTCATGGCATCTTTGTAGTAATAACGTAATGAAATTCGATCTATAGACGGATCATTTGTATATCGTTTTGCAAGAGCATGAATGTAATCTTTTTCAGATAATGAAGCTGATGATGACATTTGAATGGCTTTTTGAATGTATTCGTAACATCTAAGTTCATTTTCAGGCAAGATGTCATTATTAATATTTTGACCCAGGGCTAGAGCCATTCCCCAATAAGCCATAGCCAATTGTGGATCTAATTGAGATGCTTTTTCAAATTCACGAAATGCAAAATCGTGATTAAAAGCAAAAATGTAAGTTAATCCAAGATTAAAGCTTTTTTGGGCTTCAATATTTGTGGTAGATACTGGATGATAAATTTCATTCATAGGTGGCATAACCAGAAGAGTACTTTCCGGAATTTCACTATGAATTAAACTTCCATAAGAAATAAAAAAGAAAAATAAAGAAGAAAGTAATTTTATCATTGTTTGCTTCTTGTAAATGGTTACTAATTTTTGATTTTGTTTAATATTCTTAATTATCTTTAAATATCAGATTTGAATAAAAAAAGTCTTTGATTAATTTAAGCATTCATCAACTAACAAAATGACGTAAAAATTAACCATTAAGATCACTAACTCGATTTTAGGTTTTTTATTCAATCACCTCGTCTTCATCATACCTTTTGGAGTGCGAAGGCCCATGCCCTTACAGGTGGACACATCTTTTTGTTCACAACACTTAACGTATTTTGCAAAACAATAATTGATTTCTGTAGTCCGATAGACCGTTACTTCTCGAAAACAATTTAACGCAGAGGCGGGAGACAGGAAGACGCAGAGAAAAACGTTTATAATTATATTGGTTAAATGTACTTCTCTGTGTCTCCCTGTCTCCCCGCCTCTGCGTTAAATTGTTTTCGAGAAGTAACGGCCTATC
>JAUXSJ010000140.1 GCA_030679615.1 Parachlamydiaceae bacterium
TTGCGATCATGCTTATCTTGTTTTTTTTATTTTGACGACATTGGGCATATGCCTGGTCTATCCTGTAATTTTATGGGCCTGTGGTTGATGGATTGAACATTTACAAAAAATGAGCTAAATTAAATTCATGCTTAAATTAGAAAGAATACCTCACATTGGTGTTTCAGTTCGTTTTAGAGAAAAAGAATCTCTATTCAACAGCGAAATGTTGCGTGCTATTGGATTAGCAGTTCTTTTTCATCTATTGATGATTGGCCTATTTACTGTTACTCCATTTCATCAAGATTCTAAATTTATTTTTTCTCCTATCCAAGTCCATTTGGAACATCCCATACTAAATGTCACTTCTTTTTTTACAGATTCCAATCATGAAATCGATTTTTTACCTTCTCATGATTTAAATAAATTAAGTGATTCTAAAGAACTAATTCACCAACTTTTTTCTCTTCAAGCCCCTACATTTGATACTACAGTTCCCAACTTTGCTCTTTTAGAATTGATTGAAAAGAGAGTATGGCCAATATGGGAACCGACACTGACCACGAATTTAAAAAAACCACCAATTGAAATAACACTTTCAGGAGGAATAGCTAAGTATCCTTACAGCGTTTCAAATCTCCATTTAAACCAAAGAGATTCAACTTTTTCATCCCACCCGATATCAATTAATTATGATGTAAAAATTGATTCTAAAAATGGAAAAATTTTTTGGTTCGAATCAAATCAACCCATCTCAAACAAAATTGCCCATTTTTTAGAGAAAATCATAAAAGATCTAAAATTTGAAATTGAAGAATCTTCAATTATTTTAAATGGTAAAATTAATTTTAGTGTTTTAATTGATGAATTAGAGGAGAGAAACGATGATTGAAGTAACATTTAATCACTTTTTTGCCATTTACTTAACAATCACAATCGTTGCAATCCTACTCATTTGGCTAATGGGCCATTCACAAAAGAAAAATAAAATTATTTTTACTACAGAAAAGGAACTACAGCATTGCGAATTTTGTCATTATAGTTATGTGGAAAACAGTTCAGATTCTTTGAGTCGTTGCCCTCAATGCCATCTGTACAATAAGCATCATTCATCTTAAATAATGAGTCATATTAACAGGATGACAAACAGCTGCGTTACGTTTAAAATTCGTTTAAATTTTTTTTAACCACAGAGAGCACAGAGACACAGAGAGAGGGCATGTTTAGATAGAAAAAAATCTAAAAAATGTTCAGCCTCGATTAAAATGCCATCTCAGTAGGTAATCAGACTGTCTCGGCATGAATCTATTTTGGCTATCAGGCCGGGACGGCCTGAGTACCTTCTTTAGACCTCCGCTTCGCTTCGGACATAGGCTTTGAAATGCCGACCGGTTTGGCCTGAAGAAGGTACTCAGGCCGTCCCGGCCTGATAGCCAAAAAAGGACGGCAGTTTAAATCATTATGTAGTTTTATGTGTTCACAAAGAAAAACCGGAGATTATCTCTAGGCATAAACATCATTCTTAAGGCTGCTACATTCCTGTCCTGACCTGGTTCGAACTGTTTTATTCCAAGAGGTCCCCGGTTTAAAAACTAAAACTTATTATACTAAACTTCCTATTTTATCACAATTAACTTTCTTCTTCATCCTGACGATTTTCTTGTTCTCGTTGACGTTGCTCTTCTCTCTGTTCGCGCTCACGATTAGCCGTTTGACCAGTATCAACTGTTAACACTTGATGCGGCTCTGTCGATGTCGTCACCATATGCAAAATAATTCCTTTTTTACTAAGAGAATCGGATAATGAATGCTCAGATAATTTTTGATCTAAAAATAATTTTTGTTCTGGATTTAGTCCATTAAAAGCGACATTAAACTCTGTTTTTGCATGATCATTCGCTATTAATGTCATTGTGGCTCCAGCTAAAACAGGAGGATTTTTTAATGTCACAATCGTTTCTGATAAATCTTCTTTTTTCATGACCTGAATACTTTCAACCAATTTATTCACAATTTCGGCAATTGTTGAAGATGCTGATGGTTGAGGCGTTGCTTGCGAACGGTCAATTCCTAACCCTACACCTTGTACGGGTTGAAAAGCTCCGGATACTTGCGAAGCATCCGCTTTCCCTTCCGTCAATGTCGATGAAGAGTCAGTTTTTTTATTTTTAACTGAAGATTCTTCTTTTTTTTCAGAGGTTAAGCTAGTTTCATTTGTAGGCTTTTCTTTTGGTAATGGAACATTTTTTTGACTATTTTGAATATCTTCTTTTTGAACTGGACGGTCAGATAAAACTTTACCCTCTTTTGGAACTGTTTCTTCAGACGACAAGCTACCTTCGTCTAAATTTTCACTTTCTGAAAAAGCAGATTTTTCTTTTAATTTAGATTTTTCAGATGTTTGCCCAAAAGGTGAAGGCTCTTGTTGCCCTTCTTTAACTAAAGGTGATTTAGTTTTTGGTTTACCTTTAGCTAATTCAAATAATGAAAGAGGTTTTTCTTCGGTTTCTTGCATTTCTGCTGGCAATTCTTCTAACTCTTCTTTAGAAGGCTGACCATCTTTTTTATAAAGTTTTTTAAAGTCATCATTTTTTGGTGGAGGTGGTCGGTCATTTTCTGTTTTATTCTTTGAGTCATCGTTATTTGATTTTGGTCTAACGGATGAAATATTGGACATAAATTACCTATGGTATTTTTTTTCTTTGATTAGAAGCGTGAATCACAGAACCAAGCTCATCTTCTTCTCGACCTTCTAAAATTTCTAGAGCTTTTCTCATTTCTTTTTCCCAGTCTTTCTGATGATTAATCAATTTATCAACTTCCAGTCTTTTTATTTTCAAATTTTCCTTAGCTTCCTCTAAATTTTTTTCTGCCTGAGTCACTAGTTGCATTTGATCTTTAACTTTTTTTTCTTCGATGACTAACTTTTCATCGACAACTTTAAGGTATTGTTTCATTTGCTGAATTTTAGGACTTGTTGTCCCCTGATCCAAAATATCACGTAATTGTTGAAGTTTATCTATTCTATGAGTTTTAACAGTGTCTCGTTCCTTTTCCTTTTCAAGTAATTTTTCTTTTTCCTTTTCAAGAATTTTTAGTTTTTCCTGTACAACGCGTTCAGCATCCTGAACTCTTTTTTCCTTAACTTCTAATACCTGCTTAAGAGGGTACACGGATTTTGTATGCATATTACCCTAACTTTTTACTATCTAAATAAGGCCTTAAGCAACTGATGTGTTTCTTGAAAAGAACATTTTTCTTCCACTGCCTGCTTTAAAAACTTATTCACTTTATCAATATGATCAATCGCAAAGTCACCCGCTTTATCAGCACCCCGTTTATATTCACCAATTTTAATTAACAATTCATTTTTACGATAATTGGCTAGAACTTCTCGGACTTTACCTATTAGTTGAAGATGTTCTTTCGGAATAATCGAGTTAATCACACGACTTGCAGAAGAAAGGACATCCACAGCAGGGTAATGGAATTGCCGTGCTAATTCACTTGAAAGAATAATATGACCGTCCAATATTGATCTCACTTCATCAGCAACCGGCTCATTCATGTCGTCACCGGCAACTAAGATTGTATAGAATGCTGTGATACTTCCCTTATCCGAATTCCCTGATCTCTCCAATAACTTTGGCAATGTTGCAAAAACTGAAGGAGTATAACCCGCTCTTGCAGGAGGTTCACCTGCAGCTAATCCTACTTCACGTAAAGCACGAGCAAAACGAGTCACTGAGTCCATCATTAAAATAACAGATTTACCTTGATCACGGAAATACTCTGCAATGGCTGTTCCTACATACGCAGCATTTAAACGCAATTGTGAGGCTTGGTCGGATGTAGAAACAATTAAAACTGATCTCGCTAATCCGTCTGGACCTAAATCTTTTTCTATAAATTCTCTTAATTCACGTCCACGCTCACCAATTAAACTAATGACATTGACATCTGCTTGAGCATTCCTTGCTATCATTCCTAGTAACGTAGATTTACCACCACCAGCAGCTGCAAATATCCCGACACGCTGCCCAGTTCCTGCTGTTAAAACACCATCTATTGCCCGGACACCTACAGAAATAGGTTTATCAATAGGCATACGTTTAACGGGGTCTGGAGGAGCTTGAAGTACAGGATACGTTTCATCAAGAATTAACGGACCCTTCGTATCAACATCTAATGGCTCGCCAAGTCCATTGAGAATACGGCCTAATAGACCAGGACCCACTTTAATATGAAGAGGAGCATAAGTTGGAATTACCTCGGAAGATGGACCAATTCCTGTCATTTCACCTAAAGGCGACAGAAGAACCTCATCTTTTGTAAATCCAACAACTTCCGCTGGAAGAGGTTCTCCAGCTCTTTTAATTAAACAAATTTCTCCAATTTTTACTTGAGGGACAACAGCTTTGATTAACATCCCAATAATTTCAGTAATGCGACCATTAATCGTTGTCAATTGCATTTCTTCAAGATCACCAAGGAGCTTTTCAAAATCATCATTAGGAAACATAATTCACTCCATGCTCTAGACCATTCAAACTATACTTGGATATTCATAACCGTTTTAATGCCTTCTAAGCATTTATTTAACATATTGGCGAACAATTCTACTTGGTGAGACACATAACTCATTTTCACTTGAATTTTCATCAGATTTGCTTGTGAAATGTTCCCTTTTTCGTCTTTAAAGTCGTCAAATGTTTTGTTGAGTGTTCCTATCTGATCTTGAGAACTCGTTAACATCTCAATAAATTGTAGAACAACATTACCCTTTGCATTTTTTGTGTTTGCTGGTGGCGGTACATACTCTACACCTGCTTTTGAAAGAGCAATTTTTAAAGTATCGTCAATATGACCTAGACGATTTCGTAAAAGCGTTTGATAAGAAGCTTTTATCTCTACATTTGGTTGAGATAATTGTTTCTTTGCATTTTCCATTTGCGCAATGACTTGATTGGCTTGTGCTTTAACACTTTCCGGACTTAACTTTGAAATATCTGAAACTTGACTACCTAGTTCTTCAATATTACGCGATAATGCTGACGATTCTAAAGATGATTTCTTACCTCGGCTTGAACCCACAGCAGAAACCTCTTCATCTTCACCCTGATCTCTCTTACCACGCTTTTGATTTTCTTGATCTGTCGCAGATCCCATCTTTTGAGAAGAACTTCCTTCCTCTGCAACTAATTGATTTTCCTTTGCAGAATCAGGTGGTGGGACAACGGCAGCTTCTCCCCATTTTTGAATAGAACCTTTCAAGGGGTCTGAAGAATTCATTAAATTTTGAAAGTGCTCTTTATTAGGCGCTGTACGTTCAAGATCTTCTTGAAGATCGGTGGGTTTACTACCCATCGTTTCTCCAACTTTTTGAATGGATTCGCCTTTATCTGATATAGATGACATGGCAAGTTCCTTTATAAAACTTATTAAACTTATATCCAACTAAATTTCTAACAAACAAAAAGATAGCCAAACATTGTTTGGCTATCTAATGATTAGATTACTTCATGTTCTGTGTAATCGCTCTTTGAGCGTTTGTTAAGCTAGAATAAGTATTTGAAAATGATTCAACCTGTCTAGCCAACTCACTTGCTAAAATTTGAACATTTAAGAAGTCACCCATTGTTGGGTTTTCATTCGTGCTCAAATCAGCCAAAGCTTGCGCTAATTCAGATTCCTTATCATTGATATTACTGATCATGGATGATGTGTCAACTGATCCAGCGACATCTCCAGCTTGTGGTTCTGCAGGTGCTCCCATATAATTTCCTCCAACTAATTGTTGTTTAGCAAAATTAGTAGAAAATTCAGACTTAGGAAATTACACTTCCTGAAAATTAAAAATTTCTTCTTAATTTTCAATTCTGAAACACTACATTAAATAAATGTTCGTCTTTTAATGTTATATTCTAATTATAACGCTTCTGTTGTTTTAAATACAAGATATTGACAATAAATTTTTAAATAAATTAATTAATTTTTCATTAAGATCAATTAATACAAAGAAATATAATGCCTAGTAATTTTTCAAAAATTCATACAAGGTAAGCATGAAAAGGTAATCAGGCCGTCCCGGCCTGCATCAGGGCGGAACGACCTGACTACTT
>JAUXSJ010000141.1 GCA_030679615.1 Parachlamydiaceae bacterium
TGTAGGCTTTAGCCTGCAAGTCCAGTTAAGGTTTATTATAGAGACTGCTATAAGGATAATTTTAATATAGCAGGAGGATAAATAAGTAGCGGGACTTGCAGGCTAAAGCCTGCAAAAACAAGCCCAGACTAAAGTCTAGGCTACATTATTAATAGAATCCTGCAAAAGTCAGAGTTAAGTTCCAATTTGATTAATAGAAATTGAAATCATCGGTATTTGTAAAATAATTGCTGAAGTATATTGAAGGGCAATGGTATTTCCCGCTTGAAGATCGAGAATAATCGAAATGTTACCTGGTGGAAGAGAGAAATCGTTCGGTCCAATAGGGGAATTATTAATGAGTAAAGAAAAAGTTGCTCCATCTTGCATGTTCGTTACCGAACCAATTGAAATCGAATAGACTCCAGATGTATTTATAGTAAAAACACCGGTAGCACCGTTATAACTTATTCCATTTATCGCTAGGGGAGTATCAAATATAAGATTCTCTGGAGGAGTGAGTGAAGTAATGTTTTCGTTAAACGCACTCACGTAATTATTGAAATTTTGTCCATTAGTGCCAGGAGGTCCCATCGGACCAATTGGGCCTCTACGACCTCTTTGACCTCTTTGACAAATTTCTTTATGACTATGTGAATGATGATGTTTATGGGGGCATTTGTTTATTATTTCCTGAGGTTGATTTGAATGAGCATCTTCCTTAAAAGATTCCCCATAAACATGACTATTTAAAGCTAAGATTATACCGCAACAGAAACTCAATACATGTTTTACTTTCATTTTTTCTCCAATAAATTTTGTGAAATTTTTTAATTAAGTCATGTTTTTTCATACAAAATATTTATTTTAAAAGAAAACATTCATTGAAGAATTAAAATTATAAATTGGTAAATGTTAATTTTTCTATTTTCATTGTTATTGTTTGTGATTATTTAAATTCAATAGGACAATTGAGATCTTGACTTGAAAAGTGCTCAAGTTAATAATATGTTTATTATGAATAATGGAAATTGATACAATGAAAAAACTACCTAGTCAAATACCTTCTATAAAAATCGGACCTTCTATTTTAGCAGGAAACTTTGGATGCTTAGCAGAAGAGGCGAAAAGAGCAGAAGATGCGGGAGCTGACGAGCTGCACATTGATATTATGGATGGGCATTTTGTACCGAATTTATCTATGGGCCCCCAAGCTGTAGCAGCAATTAATCGCTCGACTGATTTATTTTTAGATGTTCATTTAATGATTTACAATCCGTATGATTATATTGAGCGTTTTGTTGAAGCAGGTGCTGATTCCATTACCTTTCATTTTGAAGCGACAGAAGATGTAGAAGCCACTTTAAGTTATATTCGTAAATGTAATATTAAAGCGGGTTTAGCCTTTAATCCTGATACTTCTGTTTCTTTAATTCCCAAATATTTGGACATGTGTGATCGTTTATTGCTGATGACTGTATTTCCAGGTTTTGGTGGACAAGTATTAATTGAAGAAGTGTTGGATAATGTTAAATTTATCCGCGATATTTGCAATAAATTAAACATTCGAGAGGGAGGAGTGACTCCAAAGAATGCAACAGCACCAGAAAATCAATTATCTCCATTTTTAATTCAAATTGATGGGGGAGTAACCTTAGATAATATTAAGCGATGTGTGGAAGCTGGGGCAAATCGGATTGTAGCAGGTACCTGTCTTTATCATGCTGCGAATATGAAAGAAGCGATTAAGCAAATGAGAGAAAGGTGCTGAATTGATTCTAGTAAACTGAATGTAATTCCTTGTAGATAAAAAATTAACGAAAAAATCCCTCGGTAAAGTTATTTAAGTTCGTTAGTATTAATCAATTTTGGCCAAGTTGCGATTGTTCAACAGCGAGGGAGCGGCGATGTTTTTATCTAGATGGAATGACGATTCAGTGGACAAGTAGGTAAATATTTACATGCATTTTTTTTTGATGTACACTAAGGATTTTCTAATGCTAATGAGAAGGAACCATGGCTACAAGTAATCAATTAACTCCAGGAATGACCATTTCGATAAACAATTCTTTATATAGAGTGGAATCGGTCGTTAAAGTGAATGTCCCAAAAGGAACACCTTTTATCAAAGCAAAATTAAGAGATTTGAGCGATGATGAGTTGGTTGAAAAAAGTTTTAAACTTAATCAAGCCATTAAAGATGTTTCCTTGATTGAAAGAAATCTAGAATTTCTTTATCCAGAAGGAGACGGATATCTATTTTTAGATATAGTCAATCTCGAGCATGTATTAGTTCCAGTCTCTGTAGTTGGGGAAAAAGTAAACTTTTTAAAAGAAGGTGTGGATTTAAAAGCCTTTTTTTATGGAGATACAATCTTTTCAATTGAATTACCTCAGTTTCTTGAATTGATGGTAAGTAAAACTCACAATGAAGATCGATCAGGCGCAAAAACAGCGATTCTAGAAACGGGAGCGAAAATTGAAGTTCCTCCATTTATTGAAGTTGGAGATATTATAAAAGTAGATACAAAAACAGAAGAATATATCCAAAGGGTATAGAAAGTATCAAATCGAATGATTTTCAATTAAAACTTAAGAATCGTTCAACAAATATCAACTTTCTTTTCCTTTCAATCATTAACGCTAGCAAGGATAATCTGTGGAATTAAAGCAAATTAAAGAATTGATGAGTGCTATGGGGCGTACTGGGACCAAACGACTCACTTTGAAAAAAGATGATTTTGAATTGGTTCTCGAAAGAGAAGCTGTTCCGGAACGTTTTTTTGATTCCAGTATAGATGGAAGAGAGGATCTTGAAAGACATTCTCAAGCTTGGCAACGTGTGGATCAAGCTTTATCAAAAGCTTCGGATAATTCAGGAAATCGATTTCCTGCACCTCCTTTACATGAAATTGTTAAAGATGACTCCGCAAGTCTATTTGTAACATCTCCTATGGTGGGAACTTTTTATCCTTCACCGTCTCCAGATGATCCTCCTTTTGTTAGAATAGGTGATCGCGTCGATAAAAATGATCAAGTCTGCATTATTGAGGCGATGAAGGTCATGAATGAAATAAAAGCAAATATTTCAGGCGTTATTGTAGAGGTACTAGTTGAAGCTGGGCAGCCTGTAGAATTTGGAACAAAACTTTTTAGAATGACAGAGTAAATTCATTTATGCAAAAAGTGCTTATAGCTAACCGCGGAGAGATAGCCGTCCGCATTATTCGAGCGTGTCATGATTTAGGTTTGCAGACTGTTGCAGTCTATTCTCAGGCTGATGCAGAAGCGTTACATGTTCTTCATGCGGATGAGGCCATCTGTATTGGAGAGGCGCCTTCAAATAAATCTTATCTTAAAATTCCAAATATTTTATCTGCTTGTGAAATTACAGGAGCTGATGCCATTCATCCTGGGTATGGTTTTTTAAGTGAAAATGCAAATTTTGCTTCGATTTGTGAAAGTTGCGGATTAAATTTTATTGGCCCTTCTCCTCAAGCCATTATGCTTTTGGGAGATAAAGCAAAAGCTAAGGCAACAGCAAAAGCTGCTGGATGCCCAGTGATCCCTGGTTCAGATGGTGTTGTTTCTGATGTTAAACTTGCTTTAAATGAAATTAAAAAAATCGGTTACCCGGTTTTTATTAAAGCAGTTGCAGGGGGAGGGGGAAAGGGAATAAGAATTGCTCATAATGAAGAAGAGTTTTACAGGTACTTTGCAGCAGCTCGATCAGAAGCTGAAGCTAATTTTGGAAATCCTGATGTTTATTTAGAAAAGATGATTGTCAATCCAAGACACATAGAGGTACAAGTTTTGGGTGATAAATTCGGGCATTATATTCATTTAGGTGAACGTGACTGTACGATTCAAAGAAGACGTCAAAAATTGATTGAAGAATCGCCGAGTCCTATTTTAACTCCTAAATTACGTCAAAAAATAGGGCAAGCAGCTGTCAATGTCGTGAAAGCAGCTAAGTATAGTTCAGCTGGTACTGTTGAATTTTTATTAGATAAAGATCACAATTTTTATTTCATGGAAGTAAATACCCGAATTCAAGTTGAACATACTGTGACAGAGGAATTAACTGGAATAGATTTAGTGATTGAGCAATTGCGCATTGCACAAGGTGAAAAATTACGGTATTCACAAAGAGATATTTTATTTGATGGCCATGTCATTCAATTTAGAATCAATGCCGAGAATCCCTCGCACAATTTTTCCCCATCTCCAGGAAAACTAGAATACTATTTACCTCCAGGTGGACCGCATGTGAGAGTAGATAGCGCTTGTTACTCTGGTTATACAATCCCTCCTAATTATGATTCCATGATTGCAAAGTTGATTGTTAAAGCAAAGACGCGTAAAGAAGCCATTGCGATTGGAAAAAGAGCTTTAAGGGAATTTCATATTGGCGGCGTTCATTCTACCATTCCATTTCATCTTTATATGTTAGAAGATCAAAAGTTTTTAAAGAGTGACTTTGATTTAACATATATTGATAATCTTATTGCCGAGGGTTGTCAGTTCGAGCTCGAATAAGATTACAGGGTGCATAAAATTACAGGATGGACAGGTATACGCATTAGGCTAAAATTTCTTGTTTAATCGAAATACAGACTTAATTAGCCTGAAAGGCTTAAATTAACAGCTCAGGGCATTGCCTAATGTCGTCAAAATAAAAAAAACAAGATAAGCATGATCGCAA
>JAUXSJ010000143.1 GCA_030679615.1 Parachlamydiaceae bacterium
AATAGCCTGAAAGGCTTAAATTGCAACAGCCCAGGGCATCGCCCTGGGTTTAATGAAACACAGAATCGCAGTCTGAAAGACTGCAATAGAGCTATAATACAGTGATATTAGTTTTAATTTCATTTATTTGAACCTAATTGCAGTCTTTCAGACTGCGATTCTGTGTTTCATTAAACCCAGGGCGATGCCCTGGGCTGTTGCAATTTAAGCCTTTCAGGCTATTTAAATCGCTGTGTTTCAATTAAAAAAAGATTTTTAAATTGATGTGAGTGCTTTAAGTCACCTGTTTTGATCTTTTTTTTCCTCTGGTGTATTCTCTTTGAAGGGTTAACCTCCCTTCTTAAAATACTGTATTTCTCTTTCATGTCTAAGGGCATCTTCACGCGTTTCAAAAGTCCCAAGATTTCTACGTTTTCCACTTTTAGGATTTATCGACAGAGAATAAATACGATTTATTGATTAGCTTCCGCATCGAAGCAGAAATCAAATATTAGAATTATATTTTATTATAGTTTTAACCATATTTATTTCATTCATTACAGATTCTCGAGATGAATCGAAGTAATGATTAAAAATTTTTCTATTCATATTACTTAGAGTATCATGAGTTTCTAAAACATATTCTCGTGTGTAGTATGCCTGTCTTTCAGGGCGTTGCAGCTTAGTAGTTCTTTCTGCATCTCGTTTTTTTAATAGAACTTCAAGAGGCGGAAGCACCATAAAATAAAACTCACCTTTTTGCTTTTCTCTCCACGGAATTTGCGCATCTATAATAATTTTACCTTTAATGGACTGAATTCTTTCTTCTAGAGTTCGATCTGCTGTCGATTCAGTGCATGTATTTTGTTCAATCAGATCGTCTCGATCGATATACGTCCACTCACTTCCAAGATTCTCTTGAAGAGCTTGACCCAAAGTCGATTTTCCACTACATGAAGGACCAAATAAAAAAATAACATTAGACATTTATTGTTACCTATAGAGCTATATGAATTATTCCATAAATTTATAGATTGAAAGTCTACATATACAGAGATAAATATGGTTTGGCTTTGGAAATCAAGTGTAAGAAAGATGTGTCATAAAGTATCGAGACTGTTTGATTTTAGAGTTTTTGGTTGGTCAAAATTGGTTGTTGCCACAGTATTTTACCAAATATCTTTTAATAACGAATACTTAATTCGTAATTTTCTTTAAATTACGTGATCGTATAGTTTATATTTTTATTTTTAACATATTTTTAATAATATTGAATATTAATATATAAATATAGTATTAATGTTATTTAAACAAATAAAAAAAATGGTTAAATAAAATGAATTTAATAATGTCAATTGTAATACAAACAGCGAATATATTAGGTATTTTTACTGATCCTTTTGAATTTGAAGGAGACTACGGACCTGAAGTGAATCCTATAAGGAGCAAAGTCTTTGAGCAGGTGGTTTCCAAAGAGGCTCTTTCAAAAAATCTTTCTGATACGGAAATAAGAAAGTTATTGAAAGAAGACGACGTTAGTGAAGAGATCGTAAAAGAATACCGAAATTTACTTGTCGCTCAAGCTATTTCTGAAGAAAAAGAGTATGGGCCAACTTTCTCTCAATTGATTACACCTGAATTGATTGAAGAACTTAAAAATCAACAGACAGAGTTACAAAAAAGTGGATTTTCATCCTCTGATTTAGAAGCTATCTTACTTTTTATTGAACATTATAAAGATCAAAAAGCATTTCGTTTTTTAAGAAATAATCCCCCTGAGATCCTAAGCCTAGATAAAGCTTTGAAAGATAAAGCAGCAAGAGAAGGCAAAAAGTTTGATTTACCCATACTAGGTTCAACAAGATTTTTAGAAGGACAAAACAGCTTTGAATTGAAAAAAAATTTAATGAAAGCAGTTTTTAATAAAGAAACATTCGCTTCAACCAAACCACAAGATTCCATAAAACAATCTATAAAGAAGCTAAATAAAGATTACCTTAATAACTTTTTTGGCGATGCTGCAAATAATCAAGATTTAGAAGCATTTAGTTCTTCTGCAGGTCAAGTATTTTTCTATTGGATGTATCAATCATTAAATTTGCATTTGATCTCTGCAGATTCCGATATGATAGAACAAATCAATAAAGTGAAAGAGATATTTGCTACAACTCTTGGAGATCCGATAGCTAGAGCAATTGCTCTTAAGGGTAAGTTAATTGCATCGGGTTCTGAAGTTCTATTTACTCAAGAGAGTGATGCTTTAGTACCTCAAACTTTAACAAATGATGGGCTATTCCTTCCTGTTGATCATCAAAATCTACAAGATGGCACCCTTGTTCTACTTAGAAGCGATCTATGGGAGCCTGATTATGAAATCATTGCTATTGAAGGTTATGAAGGATTTAAAACAGGTCGTATGAATGTCATTTTAGCTACACAAAAAAATACAGGCCAAAAATTTCTTCTAGCCTCGTGTCATGGTCATTCCATACGCCCTGAAGATGGGCGTCTGCAGATTAGCCTCATTATGGAGAAATTTTATCAGCTATCTAAGGGAGATCTTCAACTTCTAATTGGGATAGATGCAAATACTAAAACAGAGGAAGACGTAAATGCATTTAGAGAGCACTTAGATAATTTAGGTCTTGTAGGAACTGAAGTAGGGCCAACCACTGTGAAGAAAAGAATGGTAGCAGCACAACATTCCAAAGCGGGTAGATTTGCTATTGATGAAGAAGATTATTTGATTACTCTAAAACCAGAGAATGGGGGTAAGTTTCAATTTAGCGATCTTACAGTTGGTTTTAAAAGGGAAAAACCCGATGTAAATCAATCCTTACCAAATATTGATAATCCATCTGATCATTATCCTGTAGGAGCTACGATGTCTCCTTTTTAAGGAGACATGTGAAATATAGGGTAAAATTTTAGACTTGGCATAGCATATCTTGGTATGCCAATATTCTTTATTTGCGAATATTCTTTTATCGTCGTCAACTGCCATAAAACCAAAACTTAGAATTATGAAATAGGGACACACACGGGACACTAAGTTGAAAAATCACCTATTTTTGAAGACAAAGCAATTAATGAAGAAAATTATAGAAAGAAAATTGATTGAGAAAAGTTGAAAAATACTGTCCCGTTAGCGTCCCATTGCGGGATTTAAGCTAATTAGATAATATAATGAAAAAGGCTTTAGAAAGAGATTTGGGTGTGGTTGGACGCATTCAGAACTTTTGATTGGGAAAAATGTAAAGCTGCATTAGGACAATTTCAACAAATCAATCCTATTTCAAGCTGTACACTCTAAGCAAAAAATTACGATCCATTTTTTTATTATAAATTTTATGATTTTCAAGAAGCACAAAACTGGAAGAAAAAAGATCGTCCAACTCTTTCTCGTTCCATTTAGCAAAATATCTCAATTTACCTGCTTTTGTTGGATCTTCAAGCCCTTCATCTTCTCCTTCTATGAAACTTACAAAAAATATCCCATGAGCCTTCAGAAGATGAGAGATCTTTTGAATTTGTGCAGGTAAATCGGCTTTTGGTACGTGAATTAGTGAGGAGATGGCCACTATATTATCATATTGAAAGTCTATCTCAAAGTCTAGAATTGTAGTTGCATGTACCTTTAGTCCTTTTTCTTCAGCTTGTTTAACAAGTTCCGCAGCAGGTTCTATACAGCTTACTTGATAGCCTTGCCCAATCAACCAAGAAGCTAATGCCCCAGCTCCCGATCCTATTTCCAAAACTTCCTGTCCAACTCCATATTTGATCAGAAGGTCTGGTAACAGGGTATCAAATGGTATTTTATCAAACGAATTTCCTGACTCATTATAAAACACATTATTTACATTCAAGATCATCTCTTTAAAATTATTGTCCTTAAGAAAAGCATTTTTAAGAGCCATTACAGCAACATCAAGGGATTCTCTAGCTTGCAAAGAAGCTCGTGCTCCATGCCCAGCCAAATGCCCGATTCCTTTCTGAAGAAAAACAAAAGTAGGGATATCTGATTTTTTTAGTCTTTCAGCGAAACATTCTCCATCTGACCTTAACTCATCGTTTTCAGCTAGCAGAATGAGTGTGGTTGGTAAATTGCTTAAATCATTTGCAAGAATTGGTGATACATAAAGATTATTAACTTCTTCAGGATTTGATACATATTGAGTAGCTTGCCATCTTAGTGTATCTAAAGGATCGTTTGGCGTTCAATTGTGCCGTTACATCGCAAATCTGGAGCTGGATTTATGAGTACCTGCAAATCAATTTTAGGCCCTTGTAAATCTCTTATCTTTAAGCAGAGAGCAGCTGCCATATTTCCTCCCGCGCTGTCACCGACTACGGCTAACTTTGAAGGATTGGCTGAGAATTCATTTGAATGATTGATTATCCAAGCTAAAACATCTAAAGTTTGCTCTAATTGGAGCGGAAATTTGCCTTCGGGTGCATTCGTATAACCTACTGAAACTACAATAGCTTCAACTTGTGAGCACAAATATCTAGCTAAGTTATCGTGAGTATCCAAATTACCTGCAATCCAAGCTCCTCCATGTATTAAAAGAATAATAGGAAGATCTTCTTTTTGATTTGGTAAATATACGCGTGCTGGAGTGCCTCTTGAGTCGGTTTTTATAATTCGATTTTCTATAGCCCAAACAGGTGATACAGGTGCCTCTATGTCCATAACACGCTGGTTAATTCTTTCACGAACTTCTAATGGAGTCATATCCCACCAAGAAAGTCCATAAACATTCTGCATACACATTACCTCTAAACAAATACTTAGAATGAGAGATCGCATAGTTCTTGTTATTTATTTTTTTAACTGGATTATAATAAGTTCAACAGGAGTTGAGGAATTGTTAATACTTTTATGAAGTTGGTTTGGCGGATCTACCTCTCGGAAAACAGCCTGACCAGTTGGAAAATTAACATCGGTTGTTGATCCATCATCTTCTAAACGCGTTATTATTCCACCTTGAAGTGCAACGATTATTTGAGGATATGTATCACGATGTTGACCAATTTCCTCATTCGGTAATATTTTTACATGGGCTACACTAACCGATTCATTTTCAAGCTGTATTTCATACTCAAGTGCTTGAATATCAAATGAAAATAAGCTAATTAAACCAAATAATAAGTATTTCATTTTCTCTTCTTGTAATGCTAAAGTTCACTCTTTGAAACCAATACTCTATCAAAAATAAGTTCAACATACAAATGGAATAGATCAAATTACGGTACTACCGTGCTATTGGGATAGAGCGGTAACTTAGAAAAGAAACACAAACGACCTTGACTACACTGTGGGATAAAGCTTGAGAAGCATTCAAATGGAATCTTCTACATCACGGACTTGGTTAGAATTCAGCAAACCCCTTGGGCGTTCAAAGTGCCATCAAAAATACCGCCTCAGGAACTGGAGTATCCGTTAGAATTGGTATCGAGCAAGATCCTCGGTCAAGCATGAGTCCGTGAGGTCGATTAACTGATTCGATCTTTACAGGGTTTCATCGCTAAACCCTACAAAACAACGAAAGATAAAATTACGAGAGCTTCTCCAGTCAGTTAACAAGCCGAGGCAGGGAATATCAAAGTGCTTCAAGCATTTTGGAGCGATGATTTATGCGAACTTGAAACCTTTCCTGATGGTGCCCACGATGATATCGTAGATGCTTTGTGTGGAGTTTTCGGCATGCTAACAGAATAAGCTTACAATCAGAAAGCTATATATACAATGGTAATTGGGTTTACGAGAATATCATTAACTACAGCGAGTTTAATAAATTATTCCTGATAAGTTCCGCTGTTTGGTGCAATTCTTCCGAAGGAGAAACATCACGACTTCCTGGACGGTATAAAAACACTCGTGGCTCATATTGAAGAATACCTGTATCTCCTGATTTTCTAGGAACGACGTGTAAATGAAAATGAGGAACGGTTTGTCCCGCATTTTCACCCATATTCCAAGCAAAATTAAATCCTTCTGCTTCAAATGTCTTCTTTAATGCATGGCATACTTGATGTTGAAGCTCAAGAATCGCTTGCCATTCTTCAAAAGTTAATTCTTCACATGATTTTACAACACGAATCGGGCAAATCAATGAATGACCTGGTACGATTGGCATGTGAGTAAGGAAAGAAAAAGCTAAGTGGTTACGAGCTATAGTTCTTTCTTTGATTCTAGAACTTTCAACATCAAAATTTTTCATTAATTATTTCCCTTTACACGGCTTATTTTCAGATAAAGTTTCAGAGTTTAAAGGTTGATCGTTCTAAAATCAAACATTTTTTATCTTCTTCATTACTAAGGCATTTTTTCCGCTTTTTATATAGCCTCTTTGAATTAGGAGTTCAAATGGAGGAGGTGTTGCAAATGTCTAATAAAGAAATAGAAAAGTTCCGTATATTAAGGCGCAATAAAAGATAAACAAATCACTCAATCTAAAGGTTGATTTAGATTTCTTATCCTAAACAGGATTGAATTTCCTATCCAATGCTAATATTTAAAGTAGTCTTAATGAATCAAAAATAAACATTTTCAAAAATACTTGTATTGTATACATATAACTTATATAATATAAAATATATTAAGGAGGCTTTTTATGAAAAATATTCCAATTACTATAACCTTACCCGAGAGTATCGTTAAGGATTTACATCTTTACATATCAAGAGGGCAAATCAGTAAGTTTGTCGCTCAAATGGTAGAAAAGGGACTAGAAACAGAAAAGCAAAAATTGGCTAGAGAATTCAAAGAGGCAAATCAAGATGTGGAAAGAAATGCAGAAATTGAAATTTGGGATACTTTAAGCGGGGAAGGATTGAATGAAAAAAACTCTTATTAAAAGAGGGGATATCTTTTGGGTTAATTTTGATCCAGCAAAAGCTACAGAAATTCAAAAAACAAGACCAGCAATTGTTTGTTCTCACGATATATTAAATGAAAATTCTTCCAGAATCATTGTTGCGCCGATTACGTCAAATTTAAAGAAAGTGTATTCATTTGAATATGAAATAAAGAATCATGCTCATTTAGAGGGGAAAATTATGCTAGATCAAATGAGATCCATAGATAAATCACGCTTGGAAAAGAAAATCGGAACATTATCTCTAAAAGAAATGCAAGAAATAGAAGTTATTATTAAATTTATTTTAGGCATTCAAAATTAATAAGGTATAAGAAAAATCCTTATTAAAATTTCATTAAGAAATTTTAAACAAACAATTAAAAAATCAATTGCTGGGATTTAAATGACCACATTCATAAATTCCATGACGGCATTTCAAGAGATTTATTTAACACTTATAATTGCTAGAGGGTTGGATAACATATATTTGATTTTAAGAACTCAGGCTAATGATCTCTTACGGAAAGAAGAAATACCTTGCGAGGCGTAGGTATTGTCGTGCGGTGCGCTTAAGATCTTTTTTAAAATACTCTTCTTTATCAGGATTCCCAAGAAACTCCATAAGAAGCTCCACCTTCAATGCATGCAACAATAAAAGAAATATACTCATCATAATCGACAATATATACAGCAACATTAAACAAAATTTCGTATGAATTATCTGGACTTTCGAAAAATGGTTTTAAGTATTCTTCTATACGATTTTTCTGTTATTTAGATTCTTCTCTATCTTCAGCTAAATAAAGTGGTATTAATGATTGAGAAATATATTTATTGCATTCAGTATATCATTTCGGCTGACACTGCAAAGCACGATCAAGTTTTTCAATCTCTCCATTGATTCTTACTTTCAAGCTCATTAAGCACTGTGAACATTTCGTTTACTAAATCGAATTCTTCATCTAATTTTTCAAAGGAATCTGAATCGCTTTCCCATGCCTTAATCACTTTTTCAAGTCGTTTCTCTAAGGGTAATTCTTTATAAAATTTTCATCAGTATGTAAATCGAAGTTAGCAATGTTTTTCGTCACAATACTTTACTATATTTGTTATCAGATTTCGTTAAAAACTATCCATGTATCCGTAGGCACGATGAATTGATTAAAAGAAAAGGGTCTATAAATCGACCTAACAACCAATAATTAACTTTATTTAATGTAAGGTCTATCTTTACAACTTGAATAAGTTGGACAATGTTTGGACGAAAGATTTTATAAGATTTTTTTTTCTGTTTAAAAGCTATATATAAGTCTTTGAATAAAAGTGATGGGGGCGGTTGACCGAGTTCAGAACTTTTGACTGGGGGAAAATCCAGAAGAGTCTATTATTATTTCAACTCGTAGAAAAAGATTGACATAGCGAAGCGTACTCCTTATAATTTTCCTCCAACTAATAGGAGAATTCATATGAACTTATTAAAAACAATTTCTCAGGAACGGTTAAAATTAACTAGAAAATGTAAATGTTTTTTTCTAGTTCTAACGTTCCTATTGCAAGGTACAATAGCATCTTCTTTACACGCTAGCACTATCTACTCGACATCTATCCTAGATAATAAGGATAATGAAAGCGTTTTCTTAGAGGCAATTAAAAATAATTTAGATGCAGTAAGATCCCTAATCAATTCTGGTCACGATGTAAATGAGAGCAACAAATATGGTTATACCCCTTTAATGGGTGCGGTTTATAAAGGGAATATTGAAATAGTAAAGCTCTTTATTTCAGCAGGAGCTGAATTGGAAGCTTATGATAATCAAGGAAACACACCCTTCATGTATGCCTTTTATGGGTCTGAAGAAAAAAAATCTATTGTTGAATTTCTCCTCTCTTTAAATGTTAACACTGAAATTATGAACAGCCAAGAGCAAACTCCTTTAATATTAGCTACATTGAATAACCATTGCAAATCAATGGAATTATTAATTGAATTTGGCGTGAACATAGAAGCTAAAGGAAAATCAGGAAGCACACCATTAATGCATGCTGCTAATAATCAAAATATTGAGTCTGCAAAATTACTAATCAAGTATGGAGCAAATTTAGAGGCTAGGGATGATTGGAGTTTTACATCTCTTATGTTAGCGGCATTAAGAAACGATGGCTCTATGATTAGAGTTTTATTGAATGCTGGAGCGGACGTAAACGCACGTACAACTAAGTCTATACCTATAAGCCTAAAAAAAGATTGGCGTGATTTTTTTCCTCAGAAAGTCTATATACCAATTGGTTCTACAGCATTAGATATTGCTAAGCAATTTGAAAAAAGATTTGCTGAAAATATTTTAATTAATGAGGGTCACGCTCAATAGATAGCAAAAAAGAGTTTGTAAGCTATTTTCATAGTTTTGTAAAGCAAGAGTGTTCTGTAATTACAACATATTGAATCATCTGTCTTGACAAAACTATGAAAGTAGCCAATTTGTATATTTTATTTTTATTGTTATACGCAGTTATTAAAAACACATGAAAGATGTAAATGATTTTTTTTCAAAACGATTAATTCGAGAGATATTTGGATTTGATATGCAACATTCCATCTAAATGATACGGATGCAACAACACCTCGGGCTTTGTCCTAAGGTGATTTTTTTTCGTTGAATCATATTATTTGTTAGCTTTCCGATTACAACCATTACATTCTGAGAACGTCTGCTCAATGACTTCTAAAGTTACGAAAGTTACGAAGGAAGCTTCGCATTATTATTGGTCATGACAAAGAGAGTGGTATTTTATCTTTTGCGGCACCTCCAGAAGAAGTATCATTGAATGCTGCAATTGATCTCCTGCTTGAATTGGTCGCAGATTTTAACTTTGCTACTCCAGCTGATAGGTCCCGTGCCATAGCTGCACTTATCACTCCCGATCTTACTTTCGGACAACTTATTCGTGCTCGGGTACCGCTTCAGGTCATAGAGGATGATGAGTTTCAGACAGGAAAGGGATTTCTAGTGAAGTTAATTGCAGCTGTTCACAACCACAAGCCTCATGCTATTACCCAACGCAAGGCAGTTGGTGGGGGAATTGAAGAGTCTTTGAACATGCGCTTGATCAAGGGGGATCCCTTTATTTCTTTTGACAACATCAGGGCAAAATAGACTCACCAGCTTTAGAATCTTTGTTAACAGAAGACCATTATCTTGCCAGGGTGCCCTTCATGCCCCCGATTGATATTGATCCTAGGCGAGTCGTTTTATTTTTCACCAGCAACCAGTGCGAAATGACCAAGGATTTAACAAATAGATCATCCCTTATCCAGCTGCGTAAACAGGAACCAGGATATGCATTTAAGATATTTCCTGAAGGAGATATTGTTGATCACGTCTTGGCTAACAGCTCCAGATATCATGATGCCATCATAGCCATTATCAAGGAGTGGGTTCAGCAAGAGTGTCCGGAAACAGGTGAGAACCGCCATAATTTTCGTAAATGGGCGAGGGTACTTGATTGGATTGTTCAGCACATCATGGGTTTGTCGCCTTTAATGGGCGGTCACAAGGCGACTCAACAAAGACTGATGAACAAGCCATTAAATTGGTTGCGAGGTTGCCTTTATGATCGTGAAAAGCGGCAAACAACGGATGTGGTTAAAAACAGCAGATATACTTGATGTGATTGAGGAGTCGGAGATACCCCTTCCTGGATTGAAAGAATCAGAACAACTTACCGATAACTACACCCGCACTAATGTGCTAACAGCTATGGGGAAAGAATTTGGGGTATGTTTCAAGATTGGCTCCAAAATATCCATTGAAGATACCAGTATTGATGAAATTAAGGTTGATGACATAAGAGTTCAACGAAAATTAGTAAGAGAATCTCGTGGTACTTCTGGCTCGTCCGAGATAAAAGAATATCGTTTTGTACAGGTTGAGCCAACACCTGCTGCTACTAATTCGCCACTGACCGCCAGTGTCGCCACTGTACATTCGGAAACAATTAAGCAAATCCAAAAATCCAACCAGTCATCTCATAACCATGAAATATATAATTGAAACTTCTAAAACTGTCAAAATCATCAGTGGCGACAGTGGCGACACAGGGGCAGAAGGTGATGAAATCGTTAAGATGATATTTTTGAGAGAGAATAAACTCGACGTAGAGACTAAAGTGGTGCTAAAATCTCTATCCAAATCAATGAACTAAAGATATATAAACAATGTTGTAATTTATGAAAGCAATCCTCCTAGCCAGAGTTTCAAGTAAAGAACAGGAAGAAGGCCAATCAATCTCTGCTCAGGAACGCCGTTTACGAGAATATGCTGAGAGAAAAGGACTTGTTGTTGATCAAGTTTTTAAAATCACAGAATCATCCACTAAAGACACTCGCAAAGAATTTGAAAAGATTCTTGTATAAATTCGGAAATCTAAAGAAACAATTGCCCTGGTTGCCGATACTATAGACCGAGTTCAACGCAGCTTTAAAGAATCGGTGGTTTTAGAGGAATTACGCAAAGAAAGGCAAGGTCGAAATTCATTTTATGGGTGAAGGGCTTGTACTGAATATAAAATCAAATTCAGCTCAAATCCTTTGTTGGGACATGGGAGTCATGTTTGCTCGTAGCTATGTTCTTCAGTTAAGTGATAATGTTAAACGGAGTAAGGAACAAGCCGTGAAAAGTGGAAACTGGATAGGGCTTGCATCCTTTAGGTTATATTCATGTTGTGGGTGAGAAGGGTGAAAAGAATATTGTTCCCGATTCGGACCGAGCACCTTTCATTGTTAAACTATTTGAGATGTATGCAACAGGCAACTATTCTCTCCTAAAATTGGCAGAAGATGTTAAAAACTTGGGTTGCGCACGAGAAAAGGATAAAAAGTAGCTAGATCTCAAATAGACTCCATCTTAAAAAATCCATTTTACTGCGGTATGATGAGGACTAAATATTGATTGGCAGAACATTATTATCAACCTCTTGTTTCAGCAGCTTTATACCAACAAGTTCAGAACGTGGCTGCAGGATATCATAAAAAGCCTCATAAAAAGATTAGCGAGCCTTTCATTCTACGAGGCATTGATCACATGTGCCAATTGTGGCTGTACGGTAACCCCAGAAATTCATAAAAAGCGTTACATTTATTATAGCTGCACGAATGCCAGGGGAATTTGTAAAAAGGTTTATATAAGAGAGGAGCCATTGGTTGAGTCTTTATCCAAATACTTTGATCATATCGCATTAAGTGAAGAGCAGATTGCTGAGGTAACAACTTATCTCAAAAAGATCCACGAATCAGAGAGCCTTTTTCATGCAGAAGGTTTGATAGCTCTGCGGAAAGAGCAAGACAAGATACAAAGGCGAATCAACCAAATGTACGATGACAAGCTTGATGGGCTTATTGATGAAAAGATGTACCTTGATAAGGTTAAAGATTACAAAGCTCGGCAGATTGTGAGATCACAGAACAGATGACCCTACATGAAAAGGTCGATAAAAACTTTTATGTAACGGCTAATATGATGATGAACATAGCTGCTCGTTTAGGGAAATCTTCGAGAGTTCTGAAGTGGATGAAAAACGCCAACTTTTGAATTTCGTGTTTCAGAACTTAAAATTAGATGGAAAAAACCTATCAA
>JAUXSJ010000149.1 GCA_030679615.1 Parachlamydiaceae bacterium
CTGATAGTCAAAATAGATTCAGGATGAGAAAGCCTGATTCTAGTTTAGGCTATCACTAACATCAGGCCGGGACGGCCTGACTACGCAAGAGGCCACACTCCTCTGGGCTGTTGCAATTTTAAGCCTTTCAGGCTATTTAAATCGTTGTGCTTCAACAAACAAGAAATTTTTAGGTTAATGCGTATGCGTATGGGAACTTTCACTCAGCTCAAACAGTCAATTTAAGCGACATGATGTACTAAATCACTTAAAGACTTTTTAAAAATTCTTGAAAGGCCTCGCTATCTCTAATTCGATCAAACTCTTTTTTTTGAACAACTTGATGAATATCTGGTAAACCCTCTTGAAGGGAGCATCGTAGCCAACCAATAGCTGCATTAGCACGTCCAAGGATTGCGTTAGCATAAGAACTAATAAGTGCTGTTTCTAATGAAGGATTTATTTGATACGCTTGTTGACCTATTTCAATGCATTTTTCCCACTCTTCTAATCGATAAGCTAATTGTTGAAACAATTGTAAATATTCAATATCCAATCGATTTTGTAATGGAAAAAGCCAATCGTAAGCTTTTTTATAATCTCCTTGTTGAGATAAAATCCGCGCACCAAACTGACTACTTTTTACAAATAACACCCCTTTTGGTGCTTGATGACGAATGTAAGTAAATTTTTCTAACGCTTCATTTAATTGAGAAGATTGCAAATCTTTGATCCCTTCCTGTAATACTCGTTGTAAATCTTGATTTTCATCTATAGGCTGAAGGGATTTTAATTCTACCCAAGCACGATAACTTTCAAACGCCAGCATAATAAATAAAGCACCTACTAGAATTTGTTGAATGAGAAAAAAATAGATCGCAATTAATCCAGCTAAAAATACACTGATTAAATAGGATAACTTCATTCCCTTAACCCCAAATAAGCCTTCAAAAATAATGCGCATTAAATGTCCCCCATCTAGTGGAAGAACAGGAATAAGATTTAATATCGTCCAAAATAAATTCACATTCATCGCGACAATAAATGCATATGATAAGATTGAAGATTCATCTCTAACTATTGGCAATAAATAATATGCAATAAAAAATAATCCAAAGCCTGCTAAAGGACCATTTAATACAATTAAAAACTCTTTCCACCTTGGAAGGGTCTCTCCTCTTCTTTTTGTCAGCCCCCCAAGCCCAACTAAGTTGATTTCAACTTTTTGTCCAAATGCAAGGGCAGTTAAAGCGTGACCATATTCATGAATTAATACAGAAAAAAAAATGACGACAGCCCAAATAGCTATTCCTTGAATCGACTGGCTGTTAAGCCAACCAAGAATAATAACTAAGACCCAAAAAACTGGATAAATGATTATGGGAATACGTCCGGGTATGGATATCATGATACTTTGCTAGTTGTTAATGCCTTTTGAATTGCTTTTCCCATATCACCAGGTGTTTCTGCTATAATCACACCTGCATCAGTTAAAGCTTTGATTTTACTTAAAGCAGTGCCTTGATTACCAGAAATAATTGCTCCAGCATGACCCATTCTTCTTCCGGGTGGAGCTGTTTTGCCGGCAATAAAGCCTGCTACAGGTTTAGTGCAATTTAATTTAATCCATTCAGCTGCATCTTCTTCTGCTCTTCCTCCAATTTCACCAATCATTAAAATTGCATGAGTACTTGGATCTTTTTCAAATAATTCCAAAATATCAATAAAAGAAGTGCCGTTTAATGGATCCCCTCCTATTCCTACACAAGTAGATTGACCTAAACCTAATTGAGTTGTCTGCCAGACGGCTTCATAAGTCAAAGTTCCTGAACGGGAAACAATTCCAATGTTACCTTCTTTATGAATATAACCGGGCATAATTCCCATTTTACATTCTCCAGGTGTGATTACACCAGGACAATTTGGACCAATTAATCGACTTTTACTATTTTTCATGACTCTTTTTACTCTAAGCATGTCATGTAAAGGGATACCTTCTGTAATGCATACAATTAATTCAATTTCTGATTCTTCAGCTTCTAAAATCGCTTCTGCTGCAAAAGGAGCAGGAACAAAAATTAATGAAGCATTACATTGTGTAGCTTCTTTAGCTTCTGCAACTGTATCAAATACAGGAAGTCCTAAAATTTTTTCACCACCTTTTCCAGGTGTAACACCACCTACATAGGTAGGAGCGTAAAGCATACCCTGTTCTGTATGAAAACGACCAGCTTTTCCCGTTATTCCTTGGGTAATAATTCGAGTTTTTCGATTAACTAAAATAGACATTTTAAAACTCCAACTTTAGATGATTTAACGAGATTCTGCAGTTTTCTTTACAATAGCACTAGCAGCGTCCATCATCGTATCTGCAATGATAATATTTAGATTTGATTCATTGAGTAATCTTTTACCTTCTTCTACATTTGTCCCTTCCATTCTGACTGCTATAAATGGCATTTGACCTTTCAAATTTTTTGCACCGTCAATTATCCCTTCAGCTAAGGTTTGACAATTCATGATTCCGCCAAAGATATTTACCAAAATAGCTTTAACTTTAGGATCTGCCAAAATAATCTTAAAACCCTCAGCAATTTTTTCTTTTGTTGCACTTCCACCAACATCTAAAAAATTAGCTGCATTTCCACCAAAATGATGAATCACATCCATAGTAGCCATTGCTAACCCAGCACCATTGACCATACAGCCGATATTTCCATCCAAAGCAATATAGGCTAAACCATGCTCCAGAGCAAGTACTTCATTTGAATGAATTTGTGTAGGATCATAAAATTCTTTTATTAACGCTTGTCTATATAATGCATTTTCATCGACCGTTATCTTTGCGTCCAGGGCAACTAAATGTCCGTCAGATGTTTTCACTAAAGGATTAATTTCAAGCAAAGTGGCATCATAATCTTTAAAGACTTTTACCAAGGATTTTATCATTTTTATCCCTTCCAATAAAAGCTCATCTTTCCAATCCATTACTTTAGCTAATCTCAAAAGTTGATAAGAGCGAAATGTCCCTTCTTGCGGCAAGCTAATAAATAAAACTTTTTCAGGCTCCTCTTCAGCGACTTTTTCAATGTCCATGCCACCAACTGGAGACGCAATTAATAGGATTTCGGCACGTTCCCGACTAATCGTTAAACTTAAATAATATTCTTGTTGTATTTCAACAAGTGGAGAAATGATTAATTGATGCGCAATTAACCCTTCTGGACCGGTCTGCTCATTGATGATTTTTTTTCCTAAAAGTTCTTTCCCTATTTCTAAAAGTGACTTTTTATACTTACCGACCTATACACAGCCAGCTTTTCCTCTGCCACCGGCATGGA
>JAUXSJ010000166.1 GCA_030679615.1 Parachlamydiaceae bacterium
TGAATAACAGTTGTAAGTGCGGTTATTGCATCCTGGTACAAATGAAGTTCCAAACATGCTTCTCCAAAAAAAAGTAATGGTTCAAGATTAGTATATTTTAGTTTTTCATCTGTTAACTCAAAAAAATTTTGTATTTCTAACAAAGCTTCATACCAATCACCATTTAATGAATGCATAAGCCCTTTATGATATGAAACTGCTGGTAATTTATGATGACAAATATTTATAGCCTTTTGATAAAGAGGTATAATAACTGATGGAATTCTATCTAAAATTTGATTTGCATTTTGATATTCTTGTTCAATTTTATTAATTTCATTGATTAATTTTTCTTTTTCATCGGAAGAAGTATAAGATTTTTTAATACTGTTTATCTTGTCTATTTTTACTTGATAAATACGATCTCTAAAAAAATCAATTATATATAAATAATCAGGAATTGTATGAATCACTCCCCAGAAATCATTATGTTGTCTTACCACGCGTTTTAAGTATGAATTATCCATAATAAAATAAGGACCGGCTTGTTTAGCTCTTAATATACCCACTAAAAATTCATGCCAAACCTTATTCATAGGCATTATTGGAGCTGCAAAACATTCTTGATGAAAAACACCTTGTATTGGTTGGTCTGTAAAATGTCCAAAACACGAACAATGACTAAAACATCTACAATATTCAATTCCATTGATTGAAGTAACGATTTCATCCAATTCTTCTTCATATTGTTCTATATTTTCATCATCGTAGTCCTCAACATGAGCTGATAAATAAGAAGAAAAAATCAAACCAAATAAAATGTAAGAAAATGAAAAAAATTTAATTATTTTTTTTCTTAAATTTATGGTTACAGTCATAATATTTCCATTGCAAATTGATTTGTTAATTTTGAAATTATTTCTACTGATGAAATTAATTCTGATGATAATCTCAGATAGTCTAAAAATTATGCAAGCATGATTAGAAATATTTATCAAAAATGTAATCAAATATAAGAAAAACTTTCTTCATCATGCTGAACATGCATCTTTTCTCTTAAAAAGACTCCACCGATTACAAGAATCGACAAATATAAAATAATCCAACCAGGATAAATATTATCAATATTAATAAAGACATCCATTTCTTCAGGAATTTGGCTAACCATTTGTAGAAGAAAATGTGTATAGAAAGAATTAATTCCATGAATAAAGCTGCTGACAAATGGAAGAAATGAGAAAAGACTTCCTACGATTAAAAGACAAAGTGACCACGAAACAAAAAAAGGGAAAAAGAGATTGTATAAAATGCTTAGAAAAGGAAATTGATGAAAATAATATAAAGTTAATGGAAAAGCTATGCTATTGACAGCTATTGTAAGCGCCATTCCATTTTTTAAATAGCCTAAGATGCAATACCCATGTTGATCGAGTTTAGTCATCTTTAACATATCGCAAAGGGTTCTTTTATTGAATATTTTTTCCAATAGGCGATTTGAGAGGGGATATAAAAGTAAAATTGCTAAAGCGATTGCAAAACTTAATTGAAAAGAAAGAGTAATTGATAAATAGGGGTTGTACACGCATACAATCATTAAGGCAACGCCTAATAAATTTAATGGAGTCGTTTTTTTCTGTAATAAACTTCCTATTATTGCTAATGCACTCATCATCCATGCTCTTAAAATAGAGGCTTGAGGGCCCAAAAAAAAGCAGTAACCACTTAAAAGAGTCAATAGAATGATTAAAGCATACTTCATGGGGAAAACGATTCTCAGGATGAAGTGAAGAAAAGCAGCGATTAAAGCAAAATGAAAACCGGAAATGGCTAATAAATGCTGTAGTCCAAAGCGGGAAAAATCTTGACGAATTGTATAGTCATCAAATTCACCTGTGACAAGTCCTGCTAAAAATACACCGCTTTTTTGATGTGGAAACTTTTTTTTTATCCATTTTGAAACAACAGTTTTCCATTGATAACGATTTTCTGCGAAATTGCTTGTTTCATTAACGGGTATCCAACTGGAGTTAGAAAGAAGCTTTAATTGATATCCACCTTTCTCTAAAGGGATTAATTTTCCTGTTATTATGTAGTCTTGATTAGCTTTTGGTCGTCCAAATTTTTTTTCTTGATCTTTCGAAAGGAAAATTAAGCAGGGTGTTTTTTTAGAAAATGAAAAAGAAGAGTCATAAGATTTCCAATGATGTATTTCACAGGAATAAACCCATCTTTCTCCAAACATGCTTTTTTTATTTTGAAGTTGGAGGATATGAATGACTGCATTTCCATTGACTCCTTCAGAAGGAATAATGGGTAAAACATAGTGACTTTGAGTATAAAACCAACCACAAAATACGACTAATGAGCTTAGAATTAAAGGTTTAATAAAAAGATTAGATTGAGTTACAGAGATAATAAAAGGACACAAAAGGAAAAAAAAAGATATTAAAAGAGAGGGAAAAGAAAAAAAATGTATATAAATTCCTAATAATAAAGAGATTCCGTAAAAAAGAGCAGGATGAAAAGACCAAAAACGAATCAATATTGAAGAGAGATGAGTAATAGGATAGTTACATAAAATCAGCATATTTGATAATAATGAATTGAAAATCAACTTAGGTCAAGTAGGATTTATGGATCACCATGCAAAAGAGTTTTATTGTGTATACTCTAATGACAATCCACACGGTCATTTTCATCGTGTGATAGCTTTGCATGAAGAACCCGTTGTTGATTGGCAAGAAGCTCATGAACTAGTTCCAACATTAAATCGGGGTTGGTATGAGTTGGCAAGGCTGCCTGTGCAAGATCGGATTGAATTTACTCGAGAATTTTGGATTTCTAAATTACCCTACCATCCATTGTTGACAGAATTTTTAGTGAAGTTTTTTGGATCGTTGGATGATATTGGTATTTATTTAATACAAAAGAAATATGAAGATCCCTTTGAAGCACAGATGGTTTATAGCTTAGCTGGAAATAGTGGATTCTTTCATGGCAATCCACCAGCAGATGAAAATAAATTAAATCTTTTGCAAAAAGAGTTTTCTCGTTATATTCTTCCGCTAGATTACCTTGCTTTTCTTAAAATTCACGATGGCTTCTCAAAGCAACTAGATACGGGCATTGTTAAATCTAATGACATGAAAGAATTGAATGAGATTTTTCAAGGTCAACTTTCTGAAATTGATGCATTAATGACAACAAAGGGAAAGACTGTTAATCCAGATTCCTTAATAGCCTTTTATCAATCATTTGACCTACCTTTTTACCAATGTTTTTGGGGAGAATGGTATCCAGATCAGGAAATGGGTAATGTGTATTATTCGGGAGTTGCAAAAACAATTTCTGATCCAGTAGAAAAAGCAGACTGTATTGAAACCATGGCTTTTGAGACATTTATAGATTGGCTAATGTTTTATCTTGAACAAATTGGATAATTTTTTTTGATGTATCGAGTAAAAGACTTATATGAGCGACATGGCGAACGATTAGGTTTGAGTTTAGCAAATAATGTTGGTTTGAATCGAAGGATAAAAGTACCGGAAGTTCAGCGTCCAGGATTAAGTTTAAGCGGCTATTTAAAAAATCATGCTCCAAAAAGAATCATTATTTTTGGAATGGTTGAAATTAAATATTTAATGGATCTGGATCCTAAAACACGTAAAGAACGTCTAGAAACAATCATTACGGATCAAACTCCTGCAGTTATCATAGCTAGAAGATATCTTCCTTTGAAAGAAATTCAAGCAATTTGTGAAAACCTAGAGATTCCCTTATTTCGTACAAATTTATCCACAATGAATCTTTTAAGTAAGTTAATGCTGCTATTAACAGAAGATTTTGCACCAACGATGACTTGTCATGGGACTTTAGTTGAGGTATTTGGAGTAGGTGTATTAATCCAAGGAGATTCTTCAGTAGGAAAAAGTGAAGCTGCTTTAGGATTGATTGAAAGAGGTCATCGATTAATTTCAGATGATGTTGTAAGAGTTAGAAAGAAGGAAGGAACATACTTAGAAGGTTCTGGAGTTGCTTTAACAAGGCATCACATGGAAATTAGGGGAATTGGAATCATTAATGTTGCGAATTTATACGGTGTTGTTTGTGTGCGAGATCAAAAGAGTATTGATTTAGTTGTTCGCTTAGAAGCATGGCAAGATGATTTTTTTTATGATCGAGTAGGTATCGAAGAAAAATATATCACTTTTTTAGATATTAAATTACCTTCTCATATTCTTCCTGTAAAAGAGGGTAGGAATGTTGTTTTATTATTAGAAACAATTGCATTGAATCATCGATTGAAAGAAATGGGATATCATTCAGCCAAAGAATTTGGTTCAAAAGTACTGGAACTCACTATGCCGAAAAAGAAAAAAAGTCGTCGTGAAATACAAAAAGGATAAAGCAAAGTGACAGTTAAGCAATTAAAATGCAAAGTTCAAGTAAAAAATTCATTGGGGATTCATACAAGACCAGCGACAACAATAGTGAAATTGTTACAGAATTCCAAAAGTAATGTATTTTTTACCCATAAAAATGAAAAAATCAATGCCAAAAGTATACTTAGCATTCTTATGTTAGCAGCTCGAAAAAATTCCAAAATTAGCATTGAAGTTGAGGGAGAGGATGCAGAACAAACAATGGATACCCTTGTAAAAGCTTTTGAAAATAGTTTTGGAGAGTAATATTTATGTTGATTACCTCTGAAGAAGTAATTATTAATGGATATCCCATCTCTCGTGGTATA